>JAIOTL010000008.1 GCA_021106775.1 Planctomycetota bacterium
ACTTCAACACGGATGGAAAATGATACTGCTTTTTCTCGATGACTTAGTGAGATGGATTGTTCGACAGATTGGACGCTTCGGCTACGCTGGTATAATCGTTCTTATGGGTCTTGAATCTTCGTTTGTGCCTTTTCCGAGCGAAGTTGTCATACCACCCGGCGGTTATCTGTCCTCACCTGCAGGTGGTGAGCAAATGGTGCTTTGGCTCGTTATTGCTGCGGGTACCGCCGGCTCAATCATCGGAGCACTCGTAAATTACTCACTGGCATATTTTTTCGGTCGGAAAGTTCTGGTCGTTTTCGGGCTAGGACTGCGTAAAATCCCACTTTTCGGACGCTTTTTGGGTTTCGACGAAAATAAGGTTGTAAAATGGGAAGGCTTTTTCAAAAAGCACGGGGAGATAAGCACGTTTATTGGCAGGCTCATCCCGGGCATAAGGCAGTATATTTCATTTCCCGCCGGGCTTGCACGCATGAACCTTCTGAAATTTACCGCATACACCGGACTTGGTGCGGGAATCTGGGTTGTAATTCTTGCGTATATCGGGTATTTCGTTGGGAAAAACGAAGACCTTATCATGGAGAACAGCAAAATCGCGTCAATGTTTCTGCTGATGCTGGTAATCATCGTCGTTGCATGTTATATTTTATTTTATCGCCGCGCGAAAAGACGCAGCCAGGAAGTACTACCCACGGAAAGTGCAATTGATGCGGAGTCGAGGTAAATTATGAATCCTGAATTTTTGTTCCAATCATACAATGTGTTTTTCACGTTTGTCCTGCTAATTGGGGGGATAAACATGCTTAACAAAGTCCTCGGTACGATTCTCAAGGTGTTTACGCGACCGGACTTTCGCAACCCTGTTAAAACCTCGGAAGAAAGCATTGAAACCAACCTTGATAAAAAAGAAATCGAAAATATTGCATCCATATCAGTTGACTTTAAAAAGCTGCGCAAAATCCCATTAATCCATCATTTCATCAATATCAGCACGGTTTCACCCATGTTTGTTATCAATCTGCTGTTGTTCACATTCGGGATTTCCGGTCTGCTCATCTCGTATGCAATCTTTGAAAAAGGCAAAGAACTCACGATTGTAGATTTTCTTGTGTGCCTGACTGCATCAGCATTTGTCGCTCTTGTTTCGACGAAAATAATCACGTTTGTGTATGCAAAATTGTTTCCGACCTTCAATTCATTTTTATTTCCCAGAGATAACCTTATCGGGCTTCCTGCATGGGTTCTAATGCGCAAAGGCAATCTGTATTTGTGTCAAGTGGTTGAACCTTGCGGTCAGACTTTCAAAATCGAGGTTGCGCTTCCACTTGGTGAAAATACTCCAAAACTGCGCGCATCTGTCATATTAACGAAATACAATGTTGAGGATGATTATTTCGAGGGTGAATTCATCGAAAACGAAGAAGCATTGCGAATTTTCAATGCAAAAGAGGGAAAAGTTTTCAGCACAATTCGCCAGGAGCACGTGTAACAATGATTCCCGAAAAGTTCTATGTTGCTGACCTCGGAAATTCACGCATTAAAATCGCACGAATTGTTAATCAAGAAATCATTGCTGAAACAAAAACTACTGCCAATGATGAATACCTGAAAAACCCAAGACTTGATACGGAATTTTCAGATATACTTATCTTTGCGTCAGTAAATTCAGAAGTTTCAAGAGTTTTGCGCAAAAACAACGAGAATATGCGTATCTTTGAAATAGGTTGTGAAATTGAAATCCCTATCAAGAACAAAACTCTAAAGCCCGAGCAAACCGGCATTGACAGACTGATTAACTGTTGGTTTGCATATGAATTGCACAAAAAACCGGTAATTGTCATTGACGCTGGTACCGCAATCACTATTGATTATTGCAACGAAAATGGCGAGTTCGAGGGTGGTATTATTATGTCAGGTTATGAGCTTCAACTCAAAGCTCTCAATGAATTTACGTCTGCTCTACCACTCGTTACCTACGATGAAAATCCAGATATTCGACCAGTTGGCAGAACAACAGAGGAAGCGATGCTTGCATCTGTACAATTCGGTATTCCAGGGCAAATCAATGCTTGCATTGAGGAAATATCAAAACAAGCAGGTGAAAATCCGAAAATTTATTTTACGGGTGGTGATTCAGGAGTACTTCAGCACAATTTGCTTCAGAATTATGGGGAAAATTATCGGAATATTCCAATAAACAATCTGACAATTGCGGGTATTATGGGCATTGCAAAACAGTACTTTTCAAATAATGTATAAAAATATAGAATAATGGAAAGCCTGTACACATATCTTTGATACAATGTGAAAATAACATTTTGAAATTATGGGAATTTGCTTAGAATTCTGCATCTTTGGTAAAAAAATCCTACATTTCGGAAATCGAGTAGATAATGGTAGAAGCAGATTCTGAAATCGATAATAGCAATCATACGATTCTCGTAATCGACGACGACCCGTCATTTCTGCGATTCGTTGGTGAAATACTCAAACATGAGAAATATCGGACAATTTTAAGTTCATCCGCTGAAGAAGCTTTGAAAATTCTCGATTCATCGTTTGTTGACGTAATTATTTGCGATTATCAACTTAGCTCACAGGATGAATCGGCAACCGTCTTGAACGGTCTCGAATTCATGAAGCTTATCAAACCGAGGTACCGCGAAATCCCGTTTCTTATGATTTCCGGTCATGGTACAATTGAGGCTGCTGTAGATACAATGAAAAGCGGTGCATACGATTTTATCACAAAACCTGTTGAAAATGACCGACTGCTGCTAACGGTGGGCAATGCAATAAAATTCCTCGAAATGTCGCGCGAACTCAGCGCATTGCGTAGCGAAGTTGCTGCCAAGTATGAATTCAAGGAGATTATCGGGCAATCGCCGAAGATGAAACGCATGTTTGACATTATGCGGCAGGTTATTAAAAGTGATACGACTGTTCTAATTCAAGGTGATTCCGGCACTGGTAAGGAACTTGTTGCCCGTGCGCTTCATTATAATTCGAGTCGTAAGGATCATCCTTTTGTTGCAATTAATTGCAGTGCTATTCCTGAAACTCTGCTTGAAG
Organism: Planctomycetota bacterium; assembly: GCA_021106775.1. The sequence continues at coordinate 3,073 of JAIOTL010000008.1, forward strand.
CTGAGCTTTTCGGGTATGTCAAGGGTGCTTTTACAGGTGCGATTCGAAGTAAAAAGGGGTATTTTTGGGAATGTCATGGTGGAACAATATTTTTAGATGAAATTGGCGAACTTTCAATGGCTATGCAATCAAAACTCCTCAGAGTCCTGCAGGAACGTGAGATTCGACCGGTTGGTGGTGATGAGTCGGACATACATAAAATTGATGTGCGCGTCATCTCGGCAACGAACAAAACCTTGAAAAACCTATACCAGAGCAATCAATTCCGCGAAGATTTGTATTATCGTCTTGCGGTTATAACGGTCGAAATTCCTCCGCTTCGTGAACGACGTTTAGACATCCCGCTGATTTCCGCTATATTTCTGAAAAAATACGCTGAGCGCACTGGCAATCCTGTCAAAATTATATCTCCGAAAGCTCTTGACGCTCTTGTTGCGTATGATTTCCCCGGAAATGTGCGCCAGCTTGAGAATGTGCTTGAACGTGCAATCGTGCTTGGACATACGAATACGATTGAAATTGAAGACCTGCCCGAGGAGATGCTGACGGATTATCAACCGAGGATAACGCAGCATGGGGAGCAGCATTTTGTTGGTACATTGAAGGAAATCGTGAATCAGCATACCGCGGAAATCGAGAAAGATGCGATAATGCTGGTGTTGAAGGAGACGAAGAACAATAAACAGCTTGCTGCTTCACGTCTTGGCATCTCTCGCGCATCGCTTTACAACAAAATCAAACAGCATTCCATCAACCCCGACACCACAAATGAAAGAAATTAGACTTTGAGGGATTGCCATTTTCTGCTGCGGAAAAAACAGAAATTCAGCATGAACATCAGGAGTTGATAACTGATGAAACCCAACCAGAGCATCCAAAACGGTACATTAAATATTAATCCCAGAACCAAAACTGCTGAAACCTGCCAAAACTGGGCAATATATTCGAATGCCGTCACATGCTTCTGTGCACCTGCGCCTTGCAGGCATTTTGAGAAGATTACACCCGCTGCGTTAAATACTTGCATTGTAACGAATATCCTGAGCGGAAGTACCCCGACTGAAATAATAGATTCATTATTGGTGTACATTCGCAAAAACAATTCAGGGAAAGCAAAAATTATCAAGCTGAAAACAGCCATCACAAACATCCCGATTTTGGCGATGTCATATGCATAAGTTTCCGCCAGCTTAGGCATTTTGCGCCCTAGCGATTGTCCAACTAGCGTTGTACCGGAAATCCCAAGTCCAAGAATAAACATGAACGTTATATTTGATATCGCAAAAATCATTGACGATGCACCACCCATTATCTCGCCGTATTCTGAGATTATAACAGCATTGAAAACCACAATACCGAACATTGCCGAATACTGCAGCGCGCCTGGAAAACTCAGTCGTAATATCCGCCAGATCCTTGATAATTTAAGAGGATTCGAAATCCTGTTGTACTGGTATTTCTTCTTCGCTTTCGCTAAGAAGATGTAAGTTGAAAACGCGAGGAAACTAATAAGAGTTGAGAGAAGTGTTCCGATTCCGGCACCTTCGACTCCGAGCTCAGGAAAACCCCACAATCCATAGATTAGTAGTGCATTGAAGAAAATATTCAGTGAGACGCGAACAATGGTGAAATACATTGGAGCCTTGGTTTGTCCGATGCCATTGAAGAATCCACGATATGCGAACATTGGTATAGAGAAGAAAAGCTCGAAACATCGCCATCGAAAGTATGGTAGCCCAAGGTTAATGAGCACCGGACTTCTGCTTCCGATAAGCAGGATGAATAAATACTCGTGAAAAGCATAAATAATCAGACCGGAAATTAAACCCAGTATGAAACTTATTAGTACCCCAGTTTGGAATGTTTCACCAGCTTCAATAAGATTTCCTTCTCCTTTTCGGCGTGCACATATTGCCTGAAGTGCGACAGTCATTGATGAACCGAGGATAAGTGACATAATTAAAATGAGCATTTGTATTTGCGTTGTTGCTGATAACGCTGCTCCTGCGAGGTTTTCATCCCATCGACCTATCATGATTCTGTCAGTTTGGTTCATTACCATTATTGTGATTGCGCCCATGATGATTGGGATTGCAAGGCGCCAGATATTTCGGAAACGATCAGGTTCAATGTTAAGGATGCGCAAAATTTCCTCGTTGCAAACTCGAAGATATTAGAACGAATGGATGAATTATACTCAATAATAGCTAGAAAGAAATTAATTATTAGTATTTCATCTCATTTAAACAATGAAATTCTGTAAAAAAGCTGTTACATTTTTCGGACGGCATGAAACTGTAAAACTGTGTAGAAACTGTAACACTTTAACAGAATCGTAACACATTTATGGTAACAGCAGAATAAATGCAAATGAAGTGTTACGAAAGAGTAACACTTCATAAAAAATTAACAATTTGCATAACATGTTGAAATACAACAACTTATAAAAAATTATCTGCAGATTTTATTATTTCTGCACAAATAATGTGTTTTCTTGTTGTTTGGTATTTTTTTTGCTACAAATTGGTAAATAAACAATAGTATTTAGATTCTAACAACATAATAACGGAGGTGATATGAATCGCCGAAAAAATGGAACAGTACTGATAATCACGCTTGGAATTCTGACAATTATGGCTGTGATGGGTACTTCATTCGCAATTCTTATGCGTGTCGAGCTTGAAGCAACTGAAAATTATAAACTTGCTGAACGCGCAAAACTCATCGCAAGCGACGGAATTATCTATGCTGGCAAAAGTCTGCAAGATCTACTGACCTACTCCTATTACTCATCACTTTACAACGACGACCCGAATATTCCTGAATACCTTAAAACATGGTGCTTTGGTGTTGATACTTCAACTGGTGATTACAAAAAGGATGACATAACCGGTGAATATTCTTATTTTGGCGGAGACAGCATTCTAAGTAATCTGGCGCCTGTTTCATTGCCATATCCTTATGTCGATAAAGTCCAGAAGAAGGCGTATATCGATTTCAACGGAGATGGAGAGTATAAGCTTGAAGACAACGATGTACTCCTCGAAGAATACGATATGGAAGCAGAAAACAGAATATTCTACGATGAAGCTGAAGAACGCACGCTTTTCTCAGGATTTCCAGCTGACGGCAGATTCCTCGGCAATGTCGATATCGTCGCAGGTCAGTCATTTACAGGTGGAAACAGATTCAAGCTTAAGATAATTGAGACCAATTCCCAGCTTAGCGTTAATTATCTTAGCTCCACGCTTTATGATTTCATCGTGGATGCTGACGAAATAAAAAAGAATTGTGAAGGTTCACAGTTTAGATACATGTTGTTTTTCCTCGGTCAGGGGATTCAGAAGTCCCTGGCAACTCGTATCAGAGCTGAAACTAAAGAAGATGCAAGGAATCCGTTCAACGAAAAAGTAGTCGAAGAACTTTGGAAGCTCAAAATGAGTTATGGTTCTTCGACGGAAGTCCAGCAATTCAGTTCGAAAACACAGGTTCGGGCAATTGTTGAAAATACCGAATACGGCAATCCCGGATACTGGAAATATGTCCGCGATTTTATCACAATTGCTGCATGGCCAGGTTACAACACGGTTTATGCGCAATTCAACCCGAACACCGTTGTACCGAACATTACAACTGCTGACAAATACAAAGAAAAACTTGGTGAATATGACGAAAATGACCCGGTTGAAGGTTCAACTACAGGCAAAATGACTGAGGTTAATGTTGTTACGAGAGTTCAGCCACCTATTGATGCAAACACTGCAACGCTGCCTGTTTTGTATTCTGCCATCGCAAACGTTTCAGGTGATGCCAGATTCTGGTATTTCTCGCCTGACAAAGGCAATTTAAACGAATCGCTCTACGCATCTGAACCTTTAGAAGACCCGTACATACTTTCAAGCGAGTTAGCCAGAGCAAACAAAATGTGGGCTGCCAATGAGAAATCAATTGCAACGAAAGGAGTTCCTGGAAAAATTGATTCTAAGAATTTCTATTTCAAGAAATGGGATCTAATTAGTGATGTTGAAAGGGAAGTCAGGCAATTCGATAACTTCACGTTTAGTTTCGAGAACCCAAGTACAACAGTACTGTTCAAGCGAAATTATCAGGCTCTTCAGTTTCTCAATATTTCGCCTTTCAGAACCGTTTGGACTGCTGAAGAAATGGGTGGTGGAAGCGATTATGCATATAATTTCTCTAAATGCATCGAATCACTTCGTCCGTTCACATCCTGGGCAGATTTTGACCAACGAGTCATCCAGGAAATTATTATCGACAAAATGGGACGTTATCTTATTCCTGGCGGTGGTGAAGTTAAAATTTGCGAACCTTACGACTATTTCTGGCATCCGTGGAACAAAAACGGTCCAGGTGGTGATCCTGACTGCGACATCAGCGAATTGTACCATGAGCAGTGGTATTATGAAGCAGTTGCGGATCTTACCCGTGCAAACTTCAATCCCACACCTAAACTTACAAAATGGAATCCTGATGCAACGTATTATCAGAAAGTCGATAGAAGCGACCTGGTTTACTGGACTGTTCCATTTATTTTCCATTCACCGGGAATCTATGAGCTGACATCCATAGGTGAAATCATTGGTCAAGTTTTCGATGCTGAGGAGCAGGATTATATCCCCATGCCTGTTGTTCAGAAGCAATTCCAGGCGATTATCAAGGTTGCGGATATTGTTCGTCATCATTCGCAGAGTGATTTCTGCACTGGGTTCCCGACACATGAAGGCGCATTCGAAGACGATATCGAGGATTACTCGGTTGTAAGACTTTATGCACATGAGAATTCTGACCCGGCATTTCGAAGGTATTCCAGAATAACAACGTATCCTCAGCCGATTAACGAAGATGTTCTGAAATCTCACATTGAAAACCATGAACGACCGAATCGAGGGTCTTCGCCACCTGATAGTGGATTAAATAAATGGGAACGAACGTATTATACAGGCAATTATTCTCAATCTGGGCATAGTGCTGGCACCGAACTTCTATACGGAAATAATGTTCCCAGTTCACAGATACCTGTCGGCTATGTAACAGTACGACCTCAGGATACAAGTCCTTTTGATTATGAAATGCGCGTTGACCCTGAAAATGATGATTATATGGGTACACCGAATGGACTTCTGACCTGCAACTTTTCTACAGTATCGGTTGGAAAGTCTGCACTTGAGATTTCAACTGCAAACGATAACGACAAAGATGATGGTCATTGGCTCAATTTCTGGATGCCATTTAATGAAACATATAACACGATAAGCAAAAACAGCGGTGCATCGGTTTATGGAAACATGCCATCAGGCGGTAATTCCTTTCAAAGTGCCAGAATCGGTTCAGAGGATAACAATGGAAGAAGATCCGCTAATTCGATAGACAGCATCGGTTTAATTTGGAATGCTTCGGGTTATACGTTCAGAACGTTCGATTATGCGAGACAAACAACTGATATTGTATTCCCGAATTATCTCGAATATCCCGCTGGGGTCGGTTTCAAAATGAGTAACAATGAACATGACCTTAACCAGAAAACTTCTTCGGTAGATTCCGAAGGTATCATTGAAATAATGCCGCACGAAGACATTCAGGGTACAATTTCCGGTGGAGAATACGAAGATTCTGATGAATACAAGACATCCATCAATGAAACTGAAAATGGAATGCATCGTCAAACTCAATGGCAGAGACAAAAGCAGACGAACTTCCCATATTATAAGGGAACGGTTGAGTTCTGGTTCAAATCTGACATCGACCAGTGGGATATGACCGCTGAGGGTTATGATGCTGATGAAGATACGTTCTATGGCGGATTCATCAGCGCAAATGTGCTTGTACAAGCCGATGAGGAAGATGGAATTCAGGGGTGTCAGACATATATTCTGCGTGAAATGGGCAATGCTTTCCGTGTTACTCGTGTTTATTTCATCGATGCAATCAAAGGTACTCCTGGTGGTACAGCATCAATGAACCATTGGGTTGTCGATGACCATGAAGGAGGTGCTGGAAGTGGTGAAGGACACGCCATTTCCACCTATATTTACAAAAAAGGTGATACCGTGCCGGATGTGAGTGGCTTGAACAATACCGATTCTGACGATGGCGACCTTGACCCAGAGGACCTCGGTTTCATCTATGCAAGGTTCGACTCATGGTACGAATTGAGCGAACGTGAGAATGAGTTTAAATGGCGTCCGCACGAATGGTATCATTTGGCATTCTCATTCAGGTCTGATGCTGCTGTGGCAAACAATCCGGCAATGGCAATTAATTTTTTCATCAATGGCGTTTATGTTGACCCGGGTATGATGAATTATCCATCAAGTAGAATGTCAACGACAATGACAGATTGGAATTCTGGCGCAAAGATGCTTGGTACTGAATTTAAGGACATATCAAAAGAAAAAGAGCCTTATGTGCAAAAACTCGGTACAATTATAAATGAAGTTATTCCGGAAAGTGACCACGGTGCAAGGCTTGTTGTCGGGGCAATTAAGCGGAACCAGGCGACAAAAGAGCAGATAGAATATTGGACTGATGAGGCGGCAGCATCAGGTTGGGCGGACGAAGTGCTCACCAAAGAAATGTTCTATTTTGCTGATGGTCCGTTCGTCGCATCCTGTAACGGAACAATGGATTCACTTAGAATCACCGGAAAATATCTCAATAATGCGGATTCTGACTTTGGAAGCGGCACGAGAATTCGTGCTTTTGCGAGATATAACACGTCTCCGGGAGAAGCTTCACCTGATAAATTAGGTTCGTATCAAAATGGTTTTCCGAACTCATGGGGCAGAGATGTCCGCATCGCAAACATAAGCTGGAACGAGTACAGACCGAAATGGGACTCAGCAATATCCGAAGAAATAATGTTTGAAGATTCTGCATACTGCGAGCTTTCCTTCTGGTCGTTTGACGAACGTAAGTTCGACAGAATCGATTGCAGCAGAAGTTATGGGTTTGACAGTGCGAAAAGTGCTATGAATCTTCCATTTTATGCGAAACTTGGGAATTCTCCGTCAGGCAATACAATCGGTGTGGTCGATATGGGTGTATCCTTCCCCGGTAGTACAATTCAGGTTATCGGTGAGGACCTTGAGAAATTTATGCTTCCTAAGGGTGGATGTTTCGTTTATGAGGTTGCTTTCTATCAGGGTGATTTGTTTGCTGCCAATTCTGCTCCAATCTTCGATGAACTCACGGTTACAGTTCTGACACCTCTTGAGATATTCTCGTTTGAGGAAGTGTCGGAGTAACGCAAAATAGGCAAGTATTTTAAGGGTGGGATGTAATGTCTCACCCTTTTTTATATAATTGAAAAAAAACGAGGTAATCATGTCGGATAAACTAAAAAAAGGATATATTCATGTTTACACGGGCGATGGTAAAGGGAAAACGACTGCGGCGTTCGGCTTGATGCTGCGTGCTGTGGGTGCCGGCATGCGGGTTTACATTGCACAATTCCTGAAAGGGATGGAATATAGCGAGATACTCACTTTGAAGGACAAATTTAAGGATGAAGTAACATTTGAGCAGTTCGGCACGACGAATTATATCATTGGAGACCCCTTGCCCGAACATTACGAGGTTATTGACAAAGGTTTTAGGCGGGTCAAGGAAGTGCTTACTTGTGGCGAATATGATATAATTATTCTTGACGAAATTAATATTGCCCTGTTTTTCGGGCTGAAAACGGTTGACGATTTACTGGAGATTATGGATTTGAAGCCTAATGATGTTGAGTTGATTATGACAGGCAGGAAAGCGCCACAGGAAATCATCGACCGTGCTGATTTGGTTACCGAAATGGTGCCGATTAAGCATTATTTCGAGCAGGGAATTTTGTCACGCAAAGGAATCGAAGATTGAGTTGAAAATTACATTTATTGTCATTCCCAACTTGATTGGGAATCCAGAATTTTAATAATGAAGGACACTGTTCGCCTGATTTCGAGTGTATGACAATTGATATGAAAATCATGAAAATTGTGAGGTAATATGAAAATTCTTATCGGATTATTGGTTTTCGTTATGTTAACCGGTTGCTTCAA
>JAIOTL010000467.1 GCA_021106775.1 Planctomycetota bacterium
AATCAAAAGGTATTGCTTCGTTGATTGCATCGTGAACAATTGTCAACGTATCGTTGTAAATTGCGTTTGCAATGGGTGTGAATTTGATTTTAAGCGTGATTTTATCGCCTACTGGAATTGTTTGAGGTAAATTGACTACGTTTCCGTTTTTATCTTGAACTTCATCGAGTGAAAATATCGTTGCTGTAACAAATGTTGCGCTTGTAACAGTAAGCGGATCGATTCCGGAACTTGTGATTTCAAAGTCATGAATCGATGGAGCAGCAGTTGAATGCGAGCCGATATCCCAAGGAGATGTCTCGCCGAACGTGATTTCAGGTGCAAAAGTTACACCTTCGCCTTCGATTGGAATTGACAGAGGTGTGGCTTCGTTGACTGCATCGTGAATAATCTCAAGCGTAATCGGGAATGCACCATCGGTTAATGGACTGAATTGCAGCGTGAAAGTGTGTTTGTTACCCGGGGTAATTGTAAATGGAGCGTTGCCAACGGGAATGCTGTACAAAAATGCACTGGCACCTATTAACCCAAGATTGTTAATCGTAAGGTCGGCTGTACCGACGTTGGAAACTTCGAAGTCGTGAGTCGCATCTCTGCTTACGTAAATTACTCCGAAGTCATAGGACATGTCGCTTAGGCTCATTCTCGGAACCGGAATTCCCTCACCATCCAAGTCAATTTCTTTCGGTTTTGTTGATGCATCGTGAACAATTGTCAACAAAGAATAAAGCAAACCTGCGGATGTGGGTTCAAACTTGATTTCAAGGATGTGTTCAGTATTTTTCAAAAGATTGATTGGCACATTTGCACCGGTAACGATGCTGAAATCCGTAGAACCAGCAAGATTGATATTTGAGATTATCAAATCTTTGCCATACTTGTTTTTCAGTACTATCTGAAGATTCACAGAATCCCCGATATTGACTTGTTCGAAATCAAGGCTAGAAGGACTGGCTTTCAGCGTTTTGTTTTCAGAAGAACAGCTGAAAATTAGCAAAGTCATTATCAGCATAGATAAAGCTAACATACGATTCATAAAATACCTCCAAAAAAAGTTACAAAATGCATTTTTAAATTTACGATATTCTTTTGTTTTACATTAATAATATGAGTATCTGTTAATACCAATTGTTCAGTAAATATTACATTTTTTTACATAGTACAGTGTTACAGAAGTTTCAAGTATTGGTAGGACAGGCTTCATAGCCTGTCATGATGACGCTGATAGAGTCAGGCAAGATGCCTGACCTACCGTTTATCAATAATAATTAATGTAACAAAGCACTATGAAAGATGAAGTGCAAAATGGAATGCGCGTACAATAAGTTATTTCAAGCAGAAGTGGGTTATTTGAAGGTTCTTGAGAAAGTGGTTATTTCAGCGTCGAGTAACTGTTTGATTTCGTCGCTGATTTTGCCTTCAGAGACAATCTTTTCAAGGACTTCCGTCTTCGAGTGTTTTAGATAATCGATGAGACCTGCTTCGAATTTACCAATCTCGTTAACCGGAATCTCATCCATGAAGCCGTTGTTGACAGCATAAATGCTTGCGATTTGCTCTTGCACCGGCAGAGGTTTGTACAAGCCTTGTTTCAGGATTTCGACATTGCGCTCACCGCGTCCAAGTTTCGCCTGAGTTGCTTTGTCAAGGTCGGACGAAAACTGCGCAAACGCTTCCAACTCGCGGAAATTGGCGAGGTCGAGACGCAGCATGCCCGCAACCTGTTTCATCGCTTTGATTTGTGCGTTGCCACCGACTCGGCTAACCGAGATTCCAACGTTAATTGCCGGTCGAACACCCGAATAAAAAAGGTCAGTTACAAGGTAAATCTGCCCGTCTGTGATGGAAATAACGTTCGTCGGGATGTACGAGGACACATCACCCTGCTGGGTCTCAATCACCGGAATACCCGTCATCGAGCCGCCAGTCTGCGGATGCACGCGTTTTTCGAGCGTTTTATCCGTGTTTTGCGCCTGTAATTCTGTCATATCCTCGTCAAGCTGTTTCATCTGCTCTTCATACACCGAAATATAACGTTTTTTGTTTATTCCCTCGGTTGCATCCCATGCAGCAGAAGCATCGACGATAATGTATTCTTCGCGCAATTTTGCGGAACGCTCCAAAAGTCTTGAATGGCAATAAAAAATGTCGCCTGGATATGCTTCGCGTCCGGGCGGTCGTCTCAAAAGCAGCGAAAGTTGACGATATGCCACCGCTTGCTTGGATAAATCATCGTAAAAACATACGGTATCACGGATTTTATGAGGCATGTTGGTCGAATACATGAAATACTCAGCCATGGAAGCACCCGCGTAAGGCGCGATATACTGCATTGGCGCAGGATCATCCGCAGTCGCCATTACAACGATTGTATAATCCATCGCACCATATTTTTTCAACTTTTCAATCGTGGTTGCAACAGTCGAAGCTTTCTGACCGATGGCAACGTAAATGCAGATGCAGTTTTTGCCCTTTTGATTGATAATCGCATCAATAATAATCGAAGTCTTGCCAGTCTCGCGGTCACCAATAATAAGCTCACGTTGCCCGCGTCCGATGGGAATCATCGAGTCAATCGCCTTGATTCCGGTTTGTAAGGGATTTTTTACCGGCTGTCTGGCGGAAATCCCAGGTGCTTTGAACTCGAGAGGCCAATATTCACCGGTATCAATCGGACCTTTGCCATCCAAAGGTTGTCCCAGAGGATTCACAACTCTGCCGAGAAGCTCATCACCTACAGGCACATTCAGCACACGCCCTGTCCGCTTGACCATCTGCCCTTCTTTAATATCAAGGTATTCGCCGAGAATTACCACACCAACGCTGTCTTCCTCAAGGTTGAACGCCATGCCGAACGCACCATTCTCAAGCTCAACCATCTCCATCGCCATACACTTCGAAAGCCCGTGTACTCGTGCGATTCCGTCGCCAACCTCAAGCACCGTGCCGACTTCCTCAACCTCAACGTCAAATCCGAACTTCTCAATCTGCTTCTTGATTATCGAAGTTATTTCTTCAGGACGCAAGTTCTGCATGATTCCTCCAAATGCGAATTCTTCAGGTGCAATCGCACCTTTGCATGATTAGCAGGCAGATTTTCTGCCTTTTTGGCTTTCAACCTTCTCAGCTGCAAAGTTAATATCACGTAGCAGTAAAGCGGGTTGAAAGATTATGAGAGCGATTCGCACTATATCACATCGCATTTCGATTTCAATCTCAATATTCAAATATCATCGCAAATAATTGAGTGCAATTCAATTCGTACAAACCAATTGTGTCAAGGGTGTATATTATGTTATAAAGCAAGTTGTATATGATGTAAATGCAGTAAATTCAAGGATTAAGCATGTATAAAATCAGCGTTCACATAATTTTAATCATATTAATTATACATACCGGCGTTTTTGCTGGTGAATTGCAAACCGAAAAATCTGTGCTGACTGAGTATGAAACCATCGAGCAGGGATTATCAGGTATGCGCGAGAACAACGGACGGTTTTTTGACGCGATTTCAGGCTTGAATCCGCGCTCTACCGTGGTGCATGAGCTTGTTGGTGTGTCGGTTGATTATCTTTCGATTGAAAATGATGATTCCATCCAAACCATGCCGTACATTGAGCTTCCATTTTCCAGCGAGCGTGCTTCGGTGGTTGAGGATTATTCATTTTTCGCAAACTTCCGTTATCTCACCCGAAACGAGGGCGAATACGAGCTTTACGGACTGCTTGCTGGTATCAAGGGTGAAATCACCAGCGATAAATATCTGGGATTTTACAGCATTGTGGGATGGAATTTGATGTTCGGCGTGATTTATCAGGAGAATGGCTCGGACGATGATACATATCCTGAGATAAATAGCGGCTGGAGCTATTTTGTCGGTAGTTTCCACTTCGGCTGGGAGCTTCGATGGGATTATTCCTTCCGTTTCCCACGAACAGGCGGTCTCATGCTGAATTACTTTGAGACAGCATTTCATTTCAGCATCGGCAACGCTGACAGTTTCTTCGTTTCAATCCGTCCGGGCATTCGCGGTATTTGGCGAGGTTCGCTGCACGAAAATGTACAATCAGGCTGGGAAACTGCACGGGCGTTCCTGCGTATCGGCTTTCCTGAATTTTTCGTTGTCGAGCCATATTTCCAGTACAACGATGAGACCGAAAAATCCGGCATCGGCATAAAACTCTACCTCTTCTACTCCTTCTAATTCCTCGGTTGCCTGAGCGAAGTCGAAGGCATTACAACATGAAACAAACGTTGCCTGAGGTTTCTGAGGTTCTCGAAGATACGAAGGCATTACACGCATTCGCATTGTGAAAATATGGTAGTTTCGACTCCGCTCAACCACCTGTAGGACAGGCATCTTGCCTGTCAATGATAACAATGTTGCTAGACACAGGCAAGGATGCCTGTGCCACCAATATTTTCCTTATGTACAATCTACGGAGACATTGCTGTTGCCTGAGGTTCTCGAAGGCAAGAAAAATCTTTGTCATTGCGAGGAAGGAGCAAAGCGACTGACGTGGCAATCTCAAAGGTTTACGGATGATTCCCAAACCCACACATTGTCATTCCCGCGAAAGCGGGAATCCAGTCTTATCGATAGATTATGCATCAATTTAGCGATAGTTAGCGTTTTGCAGGAGTCATTCAGGTAAAAAAGCTTTACTTTGCTATTCATTTGCTATGAAATCGATTTAGCATCAAATTATGGACGAACTGCAATCATACAACTGCTTGTGTAGTGCTATTTCGCTGCTACATGCCATTTTTGCTGTCATTGCTGAACGATGCCTGAGCGTAGTCGAAGGCAACAGGCAGAATTCTTAGATATTGTGGTTTCGACTCCGCTCAACCCCCGGGCGGTATTGCTCAAACATTCGGTATGACAGGCATCTTGCCTGTCAGCCACAGAGTCACAGAGAACACATAGGATTTTCATATCACTTATTTTGTCATTCAAACTTTGTGAAATGCTTCTTTCATTGTCATTCCTGCGAAAGCGGGATGCCAGTGATTCTGATTGTTTTTGTCATTCAGAACGAAGTGAGTAAAAGCATACACACCCCGTGTCATTCAGAGGGAACGAGCTTAAGCGAGTGACCGAAGAATCCAGGATTGTCCACCCAAATCAAGGATATAACTTGTTATATAATTTCCAATTATGTTACAATATTCAATAGATTGTTGTTTACTATAATTTTAGTAATATTGGAGAAGACATGACTACTTATCCTCAACGAATTGCTGATAATATTTTGCCCTTGTCTGCTGCAAAAAATCTTGCTGATGCTTTTAAAGAATGGTTTTTTAATGGTAACTTTGTTGATAAAGAAAAAGCGGAAGAAGTATGTCAACTATGTGATCAAAAAGGTCTTAGATATCATTTTCAGATTGAGAACAAACACACGAAAAAATTGCTTTGGATTGGATCAAGTTGTATTTTGAAATTTAATATTGAAGTTTACGACGATAAAGGGGTAGTTCTTGATAAAATGAGTGCAGAGAAGAAATTAAAATCCTTAGAAAAACAAATGCGTTTTGATTCATGTATTAAGGCTCTTGAAACATTAGCTAAATCTGAAAAAAATATTATCTTGGATAGTGCATTATCATATTATAAACAAAACGGTTATTTAACTCCAAAGTATGCATTTGTTATTTTTTGGAGGCTTAATACACATGGAATTGATTATCATCCATCATTTTTCAAAATTAGAATTAAGAAAAAAAGTCATAAACTTGATCTTCAGCGGATGGATTCAAGTAAAATTCGACTAATATGGCCTGCATTAACAAGCAGTCAACAGCAAATTGCAATTGAAGCTGGTTATAAACCACCTAAATCTTAGTGAATCTCTGTGTTCTCTGTGTCTCTGTGGCAAAAATCTTCTGGATAATTAAAGGACTTTGTCCACCCGTTTTCACGAGAATGACAGGACATAACGCTACTTGGATTTGAGGAGCTTGCGGTAGTAATTGTCGAGTAAATCCTTGTACTGCTCTGGCGATTTCTCTTCCTGCGCGCTTGTAACCTGGTCTCGCACTTCTCTCGGCAACGCCCGCGTCATGTCCTGATAAAGTTTCGCAGCATCCTTAATGCTCGTATCCGCCTGCCTAAGCTGCGCAACAATCTTCATAACCCTATTCTTCACGTCAGCGGGAGTGTGTTTTGTGAAATTTCGCAGCTCAGAGTCAACTATTTTCATAATTTTAATCGTTTTATCCAATACTTCCGTAGGGTAACGGCGTTTTTCGAGTTCACGCTTGAGCTTTTCCGCCCGATTCAGCACATCCGCCTGCTTACCCTGCAAACGCCGCATTGTTTCCTTGAGTTCAGGATTTGGCTCGCCTCGAACGCCCTGACCACCGTCGCCCGAAAGCTTTCCGCCACCTGTCGCGCCACCAATCGGGTCGTTCGATTTATCCTTGACCTGACCGGTTTCAGGTGCAGTGCCGTCATCGCGCGTGGGTGTTTTCCTTCCGCCGCGTCCGCCGGTCGCCTCCTTCGCAACAAACTGACCGCTTGACCTGCCCGTGCGTCCCTCGCCCGAACGTCCGCCGATTTCCGACGTGTTCGGCATCTGATTGCCGGTAACACCCTTGGCGCTCATGTTTGAGATTGGTCCGTCAAGAGCATCCCAGCCTGCACCTTCGTCGAGGTTATCCATCCAGCTTGAGGTTACGTCATCGACCTCATCCGTGATATCCTCCTCCGAATCTATCAAATCCCCGATAATATTCTCGAGTTCGTCAGGCAAATCACTCAACGGCACGTCATATTCCTCCGTCGGCTCTTCCACCTCCCATTTTATGTAATCCCGCGCGTCGCTGAGCCAGCGTTCTAGGTTGTGCTCAAGCTCCTCAGCAATCTCCAGCCCTGCTTCCTCACGGGTTACAGCAATAGTAATATTTTTCTTTGCAATTTCGTCGCTGGCGTTGCGCACTTCCTGATAAATCTGATTCAACTCGTCGGTAACTTCCGAGCATGAGAAATCCTGGTCAGGCAATTTAGATAAATCGTTTCGCATGTCCTCGAAAAACTTCGCCCAATCATCTTCTACCTGCTTGCATTCCTCCCAGATTTTGTCATCCTCTTCTGTCCAGTCTTCTTCCGCTTTCTTGCCAAGCTCCTTTGTAAGCTCAATTATGCGCTTCTGTTCCTTCTTGAATTCATCAAGCTTATCCTTGAGATTCTCGAGTTTTTCCTGAACCTTTCGTGAGAGGTCGAAATTTTCCTTGTTTTTGGATAAATCATCTTCAATATCCGATTTCTGCTTGAGTATTGTGAGAAGGGTGAGAATTTTCTCGATGATTTCGTCTTGCAAAGGCAAAATTTTACTCAACATGTCGGTAAGTTCCTTTTTCACCTTGATTTTGACGAAATCAGATGAGAGTTTGATGATTTCATACGCAGCACCAGCGGCAAGTTCATCGAGAATCTTTGGTGCTTCTTTTTTCGGAAATTCGTCAACGTTAGCAATCTTCGAAATTTCAAGGAGTTCTACGCGGATTTCTTTTTGCTTTGTGTCAATTGACTCAAGGGTTTCCTCAATATTTTTCGCTCTTGCCCTGTTAAGTTTTTTCGTAAGTTGTTCAGTGTCTCTTTTTGTCAATCTCTGTTTGTTTAGAAGTAAATTTAGGCGCATTATAACGTCCGTCAGTAATTTCTCAGACATTTCATCTACAACATCAGGTTCTGTGATTAAAATCTCAATTGTTCGCGATTTCGCAAATTTCTTGTCCGCAGAAGTTCCGGGTTTGTTGTCCGATGCTTCAAAATGCACGGAAACGGTCTCACCAACCTTGAATTCAGACTCGGTTAAATTAAGCGCAAACTTCGACGACATCTGCTGTTTAACGTTTTTGCTGTCAAAATTGCTAAATAACACACGCTCATCCGTTCTATCTGCATGTTCAATTATCATCTTGATTTGCTCGATGCCGCAATCATCAAACACTCGCAGCATCAATTGCATGCTGGAATTTACAGGCTGACGCAGCGAATTCTGCGTTGGTGATAGAATTTTTATTTGCGGAAGCAAGTCTGGTAAAACCTTAATGTTTCGTTCTTTATCCGCATGTGATGCCCTTCCATCAACGTTCACAAGCTGAATCCCGAAAACATCATCCAGCATCAACGGAATTTTCACAGCAAATATATTATCTTTTCCTTCTAACTTTGCGAAATTTAACGGTTTCTTCTGCGATGCCAGGCTTAATTCCGCAGTTTGTAAGGATTGCGAACTTTTTACATGTACTATTGCTGTTGAACCCTCAAGAGCAATAATATCTCCTTGAAAGTCCTCAATCACATCATCCGTTTTGTGCGTGTATTCAGGATATACCAGGCGAAGCGAGAGTTTTACAATCTTTGGTAGCTCAACAACTGTAACATATATAATCCTGCTTCGCTCATGTCCCGACGCAACAAAATACCTGAAATCCTTCTGCACATTCTTGAAAACATACGAAAAAGTATTCCCGTTAAAACTCATTGGACGCCTATCCTCGCTTGAACCAGCGATTGTGTCATAAACAAACGCCTGCGTAGATTCTGAAGTTTTATCAGGAACCGCATTTATCTCAAAGTCTGAACCTTTGATTATTTCGAAGTTTTGAGCGGGGATAAGCGACCAGCCCAGTGTTTCTGTCATGCGTGTTGAGATTGCGAAATCATCCAGCAAATATCCGAGTGTGAAAAAATGCTTCATCGCGCTGATGACATGACCGCCAGCAAAAGCGAAAGTCCCTGCAAACGCCGAAATCAGGGCAAGAAATGTAAGCGCGAGTTTTTTCACGATGTTCCAACTTATTTTACTGTTAAATTCATTGCGCTTCAGATTCAAATATTTTGCAGCATCTCGCGTTATCTGTTGGGCAATAAAACTCTGAAACTCCTGTTCCTCCTCGTTTTGCTGCGTAATTTGCAACGAGTTTATCACAAGATTCTCATGGTCATCAAATTTATCCTCAAGCAATAATGCCTTCTGTTCAATGTTCATGCTTTTTGCATACTTAAAATTATCGCTCTTTAATAATCTATAACCGAGGAAAATCCCGGCTGATATTACACAGAGCCAGAAAATTTCAACAAAAATGGTCGACGGGTAAAAAGTTATGTAAAGCGGATAAATCAACGCCAGCACGCACGTCACGAATAGAGCAGAAAACAATGAAATCTTCAGCACGTGAAAACGCCGGAACATTTTGCTGAACTCCGTAAGCCCTGCTTCAAGCTGACTTTGTGCGTCCGTGTATTTCAATCTCTCTTTTTGCATTTTATCCTCAATTATTTATCAGTCTTTGTTAAATCAACGGTTTGCTCACGATTTTTCTTGTTAATTTCAATTCCTCGCAATTTTTCGTCGATTTCCGGCAAATGTCCTGGTTCGGAATCAATGCAGACCTCACGAAACAAGTAAATACGCTTGTCAATCACCCAGTCATCCTCGGTCATGTGCAGAAGCCAGATTTCAACACGTCTTGGAAGATGGGCGTGTTCTTTGTCCGATGAATCCAGATGCGTTTTCTTAATCCGTTCTTTGAGTACAACTGCGACTGCGGAACCACGCCAGCCTGAAACTTCAAGCACCCGAATACGATCGAAAAACTCACTTCTTCCAATCTGCCTTTGAATTTTGTCATTCAACTCGGTTTTTTCGGTTGCTGTTATCTCCTTTTCTTCATCGTCGGTTGCATTATCGGGTTTCAACGCGCCAGCACTCAGGAAAATCGTATTTTCACAGACAAAGCAAAGGTCATAAACGTCCGCAGGCAGGTTTTTCAGCTCATAGGTGTTATTATCGGCATCAACCTTTGCTTCGAACGTTCGCTGATGATTCCGCCCATATGCAATCACCTTCTCAAGCTTTTCACCAACACGCACTGTCCCGGAAATCTTCCCCGAGGTCTTTTTTGCTGGCTTACTGAAAAAAATCTCCTTAATATACTTGAGTTCATCAAGGGTCTGTCCCTCTTTGCCGTGAATATCTTTGCGGAAGTCGAATCTGCGTGGTTGCTCATCTTTTTGCATCAAATATATTTGGAACGTTGATGTCCCCTTGATTTGTTGTCCATCTGCAAAATAAATCAAAATACTCAGTTTTTTGCGCGGAGAATATTTGCCTGTCCATTCTTTAATTTTTTTACCTTCTTCGGGAAAGAAATATGTCTGCTCTTGCTCAGCAAATTCAACGCTTACTTCAATTTTACAGATTTCAGAAAGTTGCACCTTCATTAGCTTCTTTGTTTTGCCCTTGAGTTCATAGTTGAATTTTATCGGCGTGCGAATCAGAAGTTCGCCCTCAAATTTAGTGTCATCGGACATGAGAATAAATCCTTCGCGCTTCTCAACTGCCAGAAGCGGAGCATTGAAAGCTATACAAAAAAAGGCCGTTAATGCTGTTACTTGCAGAAATCTCATAATTTCTCCAGCGTTTTGTAAGGGGTATAAACCCGTATTATGAATTAGAGTTGCGAAATTTATAATAGATATTATATGATATTTCTAAGGATTATAAACGCGGTTGAACGAAATATAATGGATTAAAGAAGCAATTGAGATTTTCATGCAAGAGCAGAACGTTCGAAAAATTTATAATAGATTGCCGTTTTTTCCGCTGCTTATCTGCGCAATCGCGGGGATATTTTCTGCTGAATATTTGCTTGGGTATAAAATCTCGGCAACATTGGCAGGTATATTTTTTGTGTTAACATTGGTTTCTATTCTATGTAAAAAAAATCAATTTCGCATGTTTTCAATGTTTTTAACAATAATTGCTCTATTTTCATTTTACTATTCGTTTAAAAATGTTTCAGATATTTCCCTGCAAAATCTATTTAATAACTCTGAAAAAACACCTATTATTGCAAGAGGTTATTTGCTTGATCAACCTTTGCCAATATATTATGCAACAGATACCGAAACTGATGTTGTCTATGATTCCGACGAGGAGTATTATGAGTTTGAGTATTCATTATCGGATTTATATTCATTTCGCTCTATGTTACTGAATATTATGATGGGAAAAATGCTATTCAAACTGATGAAACTATCAAGATTATTGCGAAAAAAGGGTTCCCCGAATTGCCGACAAATAGAAAGATAGAAATTCCATTGCGAGTTTACACACCTGCAGAACCAATGAATCCTGGTGAGTTTGATTATAAAAAATATCAACGTGAGCTTGGTATAATGAGGTATGCGGACTATGAAGTTCAGCATAGTTATAAAGAGATAAATACAACATTAATATATAAATTATCACCACAAAGGTTTGCGATAAATACGAGAGTTGCTTTAACAAAACTGGCTCTGAAGTTGCAGACTAAACATTCTGCTCTATTCCTAACATTGACGATTGGAAACACAACGATGCTTAGCAAAAGCACACGTGATAATTTCAGGTTAACTGGAACGCTTCATCTTCTTGTTATTTCGGGTTTGCACATAGGATTCCTCGTACTGATTCTGGAATTATTACTAAAGTTCTTTAGAGTTAGCCAACGTACAAAAGCAATAATATTACTACTTCTACTAATCTTTTATTGGCTAATTGTTGGTTACAAAATTAGCATTACGAGAGCAATAATTATTGGTATTATTTATTATTTAGGACAATTATTTAGGCGTCAAGTTAAATTCACAAATGTCCTCGCTGCC
>JAIOTL010000267.1 GCA_021106775.1 Planctomycetota bacterium
AATCGACCTGCAATTCAAGTGCTGCATCGGGGTGTAGCATTTTTGTTTTTTCGATTACGCGAAGCATTGTTTGGGTTATCAGATGGTGATAATCAACCTTGAGAGCGTATCGGCAAATTTTGTATTTATTCTCAATTTCATATGTCTCATCTGAGGATTTGTAAATATTGTACGGAAAAACGGCAGCGATTATTGATTTTGCGAACGGATATTTGGTGAGTGGATTTTTATATGCATCAGTGTATTCCGGTCTTTCGAAAAACTTCATTGTTCCATGTTTGCCAGCATGAATCCAATCATCGAAATATGCCTGTGACTGTTTCGGAATCTCACAGGCTTCTGCCCATCCGACCTTTACAAAGCCTTCAAGCATCAATAAATCTTTAATATCACTAAAAAATCTGCTCATAGTTGCTTCTAAACAAAGTTACAAAACAAAGCATTCAACAAACTGATATTAAAATCTTCCGTAATTTCTGAAAACGGTAATGAGGAATCCTATAATCTCCAGCGATTGTAGTAGTGTATTGCCGTGATAGAACTCACATTTATCATTAATTGTAAAAACCGACGGTTTAAATTTGTTGTTGAATGGAATGAAATACAGCAGGTTTTTCTTGGTGTCGATGAACATAGTTCGAACTTCAGCAACATCGTTGTATTTGTACAATACGATTTTTCGATTATAAGGCATAAATGAGATTATCAGCGAATTTTCAGGGGAACAATCATTTTTGGTTTTAAGCTTTTTATCTTTTTTCTTTTGTAAAGCATGTTCAAAAATGCAAATATCACCATTCTTGATTTCGGGTTCGAGTGCTTCACCCTTGAAACTCATGGCAAAATACAAATCACTTCGATAATTCTGGATTTGAATAGTTTTAGTGTTGACGGGATTCGGCTCCCATTTGAAGTTGTCTGATGAGAAATTTCCGAGATAATTTAATCCTTCACTGGTGTTATCTTGCTTTTCATGATTAGTATATCTGTTATCGAACATTCTGCCTTCACCAAGCAGCAGCCAGTTCGGATTGCATCCGGTTTTGTTGATAATACGCTCAATAGTTTGTATATTTGGTGATACAGATTTTTCATATTTACCAAGTGAACTTTGTGGAATTCCTAGATAATTAGCAAAGTGTCTTTGCCCTCTATCACCGAATAATTGACGTCTAAGCTCGAGTAAGCGTTTTGCAAAATTCATATTACCTCAGTTGATAATAAGAAAGTATCAGATATGATATATTATTTTTATCCATTTTCCACTTGAATTTACATTTTTTCTGTGCTAAAAATTAAATACACCTTTTGATAATTTGGGAATGTTTGATTTATGGGAGAGAATCTAAATGAATAACAAAAAAACACTGTTCGTTTCTCTCAATGAAAATCTATATAATATTACAAAATCTCGGTTTACCCGGTTTAACATCAATAAAACCAAGATTGACAACGTAGATTTAGAGAAATTATCCAAAATCTATTTCGATACGTATGATCTGATAATTGTAGATTCAAACTTGCTTAACAGAAAAGTAAACAACAAAACGCTTATTGATGTTCTGAATGACAACAAAAAAACTCACGAAATATTTTTGCTTGACAGCGATTTCAACAATGCTGTGCCAAAAGAAATCCATTTTAGCTGTGTGTTTTCTGAACCGGTTCTTCCAGAACAGCTTTGGAAGATGATGGATAAAGTTCTCAATAAAGACTGATTATTCCCAAAAAAAAACAATGAAGACATATTATGCAAATTTTACACGCCAATTATCTTTCACGAATATTTTGTGAATAAGATGCGATTTATAATTGTTTAACTCCTGAGCAAAGATATATAATCACACGAATTCAATGCAAAAATGAAATGAAAAGTTGATAAACAATTTAATGTTATGCTTTTTTTCACATTGCATGATGAAATTGAAATTTTTGCTCTTCTGCAAACGTCGAAATAAAATCAACAATACCCAAATTTTCGCAATTATATATAGTGATGGAGTAAAAAAATGTCTCAAGCAGAAACCAGCGATGCTGGGAATCAGGTCACTAAACTAAGTTTTGAAAAGAAAATCCTGATTATTACCGGAAATTATGGCTCAGGTAAGACAGAAATTTCTGTCAATCTTGCCCTTGGTCTCAGAGCTTCCGGACATCCGGTTACTATAATCGATCTTGACTTGGTCAATCCATATTTTCGTGCAAGAGAAGCAATTGACGTGCTTGAGAAAAATGAAGTTAATGTAATCGTGCCAACCGGTGAACATTACTATGCTGACCTGCCAATCCTCGTGCCCCAAGTACGCGCCAGAATTATCAAACCTGACGGTTACATCGTCCTTGATGTAGGTGGAGACGATGTTGGAGCGAGGGTTCTGGCATCCTTTTCCGATGTGCTGACAACTGAAATATACGAAATGCTCTTTGTAGCAAACATAAGCAGACCTTTTACTGAAAATGTCGAGGGAATTAATCGAATTTTACGAGAAATTGAAGCTTCTTCATCATGCAAGGTTACAGGACTTATCGGAAATACACATCTTATGGAGTTTACCGATGCAAATACCGTTTATAACGGTTATGAAACTACGAATGAATTTAGCGAGAAATACAAGATTCCCATGAAATTTGTTGCTGTTATGCGCGAAATCGCAGATAAAATCGATAAAAATCGAATTAAATGCCCAATTCTTCCTCTTGAACGCCTTCTTGTTCCACCATTCAAACGAAGAATCAGAAAATCACCACTTTATTATGTTTAGCAGAAGCACAATATTAACCTAAATAAATATGACATTTATCTGAAATTGAGATATGTATATGAAATTATGTCACTGAGCTTCATGTTAATGTACATAAAAATACGAACCAAAATTTTTATTTTCTCTACATATTTAAATAAAATATAAAATATCAATTATCTCATGATGTAATTCCCACTTATGATAATTACCTGATGAGATATAGTGTATTTCTGCAAAAACGTATTGATGCAAGTAGTGAAATCAATTATAGCAAATAAAAAATAATTATTACTTGACAGTATTATATTTTCTGATAATAATTATATTATTCAGTAGTACAACTACTATATTTATTAACATACTAATTACTTAAACTAATTTTGATACAAATAAAATTTCAGAATACTTTTTTCAGAGCAATTTGTTTTGCTTCAAAAACTCAAGTAAAGGAGGTTTCAATGCCAGAAAAGAAGAAACTTGGTGTCATTCCGCAACCAAGCAGCGATTTTGCGAAGAAGTATCGTGATCTTGACGAGGAATCACCTGAGCGCATTCGTAACAGCAAGTTCCGCAATTGGCTCGAAGACTTTATCAAGAACAACAAGCTTCACAACCGCGATGTCGGCGAATTGTTTGGTGTTAACGACTCATTAATCGGTCATTATCGCAAAGGCACAAGACTGCCAACTTATACGACGCTTCAACGTATAAAAATTGCGACTGGAATCGACATGAATGACTTGTTTGACGATGAAATCGGAGATTTCTTATAATAGTCCTACCGAAATTTGTGCTGAATTCTCATTGAATCTAAGTTTATTTAACTCAGGGGTAAATCTCCTGAGTTTTTTTTATAAATTTATTGCCAATGGAATATTTAATCTCATGATGGTGTTGTATGCATAACAAATTAACAAAATGGAGGTTACATGGGTTTACTATCAGAGGACGACAAAAAGGCATTGCAGGAACAATTTGGCAGTATTACAAGAAAGATCAATATTCACTTCTTCACTTCAAAGGAAAGTGATGAATGTCCATTATGTGGCGAGACGAAACAGATTCTTGATGAATTGGCGGAACTTTCGGAATCTTTCAAAATAATTGAATATGATGTCAATGCTGAACCGGATTCAAAGTCGAAATTTAACATCGAAGTTGTCCCAGCAATTGTTTTGACTTTAGAGGACAATAAAGATTTGGGCATCAGATGGTACGGGATACCAGCAGGGCATGAGTTTATGACTCTAATAGGCGCGATAATCGATGTTGGTACTGACAAAATTGACATCCCTGATTGGGCACTCGAAAAAATCGCTGAAATAGGTAAACCTGTGGACATCAAAGTTTTTGTAACACCTACCTGACCACATTGCCCAAATGCTGTCCGGGTGGCACATACAATTGCTTACAAAAACGAGAATGTAACGGCGAGTTGCTATGAAGCTTCGGAATTTATGGAAATTTCTCAGAAATACGAAGTAATGGCGGTTCCGAAGGTTGTTATCAATGAAAAGCATTCGTTTGAGGGTGCGCTTCCGTTCCCGAACTTCATCGAACAGATTATGAACGCTATCGCTTAATTTTACAGCCTGTTGAAGATGTACTTATTTCAACGGTTAGTTATCCGAAATTTGAATTCACCCACATAATCCAGGCATTTTTATCGAAGCCAAATCGAGAAGTGGTTATACTTTCCAATGCATCGAGTGCGGATTCTTTTGTATCCCGGGATTCTTTCTCATCAAGCTTGTTCACAATAAACATCAATCCTTTTTTGTGTTTCAATTTTGCTAAAGATTTCAGAATATCCCCTTGCAGACTCTCATTGAAATCTACGATGTATGCATCGATAAGAGCATCAACAGCCTCGATTTTATTCGGGAAATCTGCGAGAATACCGACAACGCGCCATCGAATTAATTCGGACACTTTTTCGTTCCATAGCACGTTTGTCAGGGCGTTTAAAGCCTTGTCTGACCGGTGTATTTTCAGATATGTTATCGCGATAATCTTATCGCTGTCCGATTTTGTCGGGTCGTTAATTATGCGCGATGCCTCATC
>JAIOTL010000154.1 GCA_021106775.1 Planctomycetota bacterium
CATTTACGATTAAAAACATTGAAACATTCGACTCAATGCTCATAAAAAACTCGAAGACAAAAATACGGGTTGATATTGCTAATTTAGCCGGTGTTGAAACGCAGAGTGTGGTTGAGTAGTACGTTCAGACATCAGCAATTGACGAGAATGAAGTAACATATTCGGAAGATCCTGACCGGCAAACGCTGATTTTCAATCTCAACGAATATGAGAAATCCGCATACTTTGAAATTGCTGCAACCGCCGAGGATGTAGTTTCTGGATACGCTCAGCTTATTATTCCCGACAAAAACATGCAAAACGATTTAACCCTTGATAACAGAAGGTATTTCGCTATTGAAATCCGCGATAAATTACCCGTTCTCGTCGTAAACGGTGAGCCGAGTAGCATCAGCTTTGACAATGAGGTTTTTTACCTTCTCGCAGCACTTCAACCTGGTGATGTTGATTCTTACTACGAACCCGTAGAAATCCTGCCTGTTGACCTAAATTTCAACAACCTTGCCGATTATCACGCGATTTTCCTTTGCAATGCTGAGTTACAAAACTTAGAAAATAGCGATTCGGATTACACGAACCTGCAAAGCTACGTTGATGAAGGCGGCATACTCATAATATTCCCCGGCGATAGAATTGACGCAAAATCATACAATGAATTCTTCAAGCGAAATGTGCCTGAAACTTCAATACTACCTGCAGATTTCATCGCCATTAACAACCAGTATTCACAGGACGACAGCATAACGCTAAAAAGAATCCCTACGAATAAAAACCTGTTTAGAAACCTCGATGTGCTTGATGCGTCTATCATTACGTTCTCCAATTATTGGAAGCTTGATGTGCTGGAGCAGGATGTTGAAACCGAAAAAATCGCGGAATTCAGCAATAATGACGTTTTTCTGGCTTCGAGAACAACGGGCATCGGCAAAGTTTACCTTTTCTCAGTGCCTGCTGACCGCGAATGGAGCAACCTCCCACCTCGCAAGCTTTTTCCGATTCTGATTCACCGAATTCTCGACGTGAAAGATGCAGAATCCAACAACATCTCGCCACTTGAATCTTTCGAGCACAAACTCTCGCAAAAACTCGGAAAATCTCAGGTGCTGGTGATTGTGCCTATAAATTCTGAGAACATTGATTCAATTGCCCAAGACAGAAAAATTTACGCTGCGACCGCTGGTGGTGAGAAAAATATCATAAAATTCCCTGTTCAGGAAAACGATAATAAAGCAAATTCCACGAACACTCCCGGTGTTTATTTCTATAAAATCAATCCGGGTGATTCAGCATCAGAATTCTCGGCGTTTTGTGTGAATCCCGATTCTGTCGAAGCTGACGCGCAAATCCTTCAGCCAAATGTTCTCATGCAGGAATTCCCAGGCGCGCAGATTATCGCCAACAATACCGATATTGTTGAATTTATTCGCAAAAAGCGCGAAGGTTCCTCAATCTGGCTTGTGTTTGCGATGCTTTGTCTGATGGTGTTTATCAGCGAAAGCCTTCTTGCCAATCACAAATTACCGGGATTGAAAGAAAAAACGCAATCGTCAATGTTATCGAAAGAAAAAGTATGAAATTTATCGAAAAATACGTTTCTGGCTTGGTTTCTATTCTTTACCCGAAACATTGTGTAATTTGCGGTCAGTACCTGGAACACCTGGAACACAGCGATTTTGACCTTTGCAGAGAATGCTGGGAAGCTTTACCGACAATCGGCAGTTCTTTCTGCGCGAAATGCGGCGCATACCTCGGTCCATACACAAAACCCGCAAAAAACTGTTCCCGATGCAAAGGTGAACTCGCAAATATCGAAAAGGTTGTTGCATTATTCCGGTACAAAGATTCAGCAAAGGATTTGATTCATAAACTAAAATTTGATAGACAACGCCACGTCGCATACAGCCTGGCAAACATGCTCGCGTCCCATCTAACAACTGATGAATTAATAAGTAAAATCGACTATATTATACCCGTTCCACTGCATTGGAAACGTGAAATGCACAGAACATTCAATCAATCGGAGATAATCTGCTCAACGCTTGCAAAAAAGCTCAAGCTAAAATATCGCACGAACATTATCGTTCGTAAAAAAGCAACACGTGAACAATCCAAGCTCACACGTCTGGAGCGTAAGAAGAATCTGAAAGATGCGTTTGCACTTTCGTATGCTAAAAAACATAAAATAAGAAATAGTACAATTATGCTGATTGACGACGTCATGACAACGGGCACAACTCTGTCTGAATGCGCGCAAGTCCTGAAAAAAGGCGGAGCAAAGAAGGTTTATGGCGCGGTTGTTTGCAGAGCTTAGGTAATTCAACAATATAAAGGAAAATCCCTGCGCGAAGCAGGGATCAACCACGTGTATATGTACGCAAATTAATGCGGCTAGTAGGCAATATTAATGATTTGTGTAACCTATTCTTTTCATGTAATCATAATAACAAATGCTTCAACTTATGCAAGCACTTTTTTGAATTAATGTTCGGGATTTATTGCCATGCCGACGAAAATCGCGGTCAACAACGTGAAAACATACGCCTGAACGAGTGAAACTATGACCTCGAAAACCATAAGAGCAACTGCACCCAGAACCGACGCAATCATAACCGGTACACCAAGCGTCATACCAGCGGGAACTCCGGTTTCGACACCATAAAACGGATTAAACAGGTTCATGCCCACAGCGAATGTTAAAAGTACAAACAAAACTACGTGTCCGCCTGTCATATTTGCCAGAAGTCGAATCGCCAACGCGAAAGGTTTCGCAACCAGTCCGATTATCTCAATGAGAAAAACCAGAGGTTTCACGAATATGCTAATATCGTGTGGCACGAGTGCTTTCCAGTATCCCAACGCACCAAGCTGCCACATTCCTGCGCCGATAATCGTAATTAACGAAATCCCGGCAAGTGTCGCAGTTACGCTTATCTGCCCTGTCGGCGTTATGCTCAGCGGTGTTAAACCGATTAAATTGCAGAAAAGTATAAAGAAAAATAGGCTCCAGAAAAACGGTAAGAATTTGTCCC
The DNA here is from genome assembly GCA_021106775.1 of Planctomycetota bacterium. The sequence continues at coordinate 3,030 of JAIOTL010000154.1, forward strand.
CAAGCTTGTCAGATTTCAGATTCGGCACAACGATATCATTGCGAATAAAAAGCAGAATCGGCTCGAACACAGCTTGAATCCTGCCTTTGCCTGGTTGAAAAAACAAATTCATCAGCCAATCCACCATAAAGACAGGCCATAACGGAATTGCAATTAACCATAGCATGCTTCTCGGCTTTTTCGGAGTCGAAACGTTCGGGATTTCCTCGAAAGTTACCGCAATGTGCCGAAACACGAAAAAAGCGAGAGCAAGTGCCAGCACCATGTAAATCACAGGCTTAGAAAACCCAAGCCCGCCTGAAGTCCAATCCATCCAAAGCCAATCAGGCAGTTTTATACCTAGAAATGTGCTTTTCTCGAGAAGATGATTAATTGGGTTCCCTGATGCCAGAATTGAGAAATTTATCACATATTCCTCACAATTTAAAATCGATCCTGCCACAATAATTCACATGACAGGATCGGTATAATTATTAGTTCTAATCCTCGTATAATTCCATACCAAGTGATGTTCCACTCAACAGGAATTTCTCCTTAACGTTGTCTTCACCAACTTTTGCGCGATACCAGAACCTGCGTTCAAAATGCATCCTGTCATTTTCAGTGAAGAACTGATCGCCAGGTCTCGTGAATCTCAGCATCATTACCCATTCTTCATGCAGAATGTGCGGTAAATACTGCTTTTTCGTTTTTTCAGTACCGGGCTTAACTCCAAGAACGTTGTAATCAACCGAATCAAAGCCTCTTCTACGAAGTGGTCCCTTCAATCCGCTGACAAACACATTCATAAAGTCCCAATCCCTGTCAATGTTCTCAAAGATCGCAACGCCGTGAACAACGCCCGGCAAAAGTTCTTTGTGGACGCGAATCTTCACTGTCCGGTAATCTTCGCGTATAATCTCACCCCAAAGAATCGCATTTTCCTCTTTGCCAATGGGATGCCGTTTAAGAACAATTTTGTCCCAATTCCTGGTTTGAAGTACGAATTTATCAACTTCTTCCTCTTCAGCAAAGTTCTCGTCTTTGAGTTTGCGTGAGATGTACTCAATGTTTGTACGGTCAAGAATAACTTCAGGATACTCCATCTCGCCCGTATCAGTATTCTCCGCAGCCTTATAATAAACATCAACCTTAGCGGCATTTACCGTTGGCTTGTCATATATTTTATAAAGTCCAATCATCTTATCAGAGTGTTCAGTAACAACTTCGTCTTCTGATGTTTTGTACTTCATATCAGCAATTGTCGGCAGTTCCGAAGGATTGTTCTCGCCTTTTTCATATGCTTCCCAGTATGCGTCAACATAATCCTGTACAAACGCCTTAAAATCAACTTCTGCATTGCTCTTTGCATATGCATTTGCATTAACGTCTTCTTCCGAATATCTCATGTATTCGTGTGCATAAGTGTAATTGGGAACGGGCTGATATGCTTTTACCCAGATAACCGGTCCGTTAAGGAAATCATTGCCGAACAATCTCTTGAACTTCTCAGGCTCATTTGCGGTTTTCGGGAAAATATTCACTCGCTGTGGTATTCTTTGTTTTCTTGACACCTCAATGTAATCCATCGATATGCCAAGATTATCCATCTCAGGAACAAGCTTGAGTACGCTCTGTGTAACTTTTTCCTCGTCTGAAACACCAGCAAGAGTGCTTTTGAGCATATCGTTGAATCTTACCTTGCCATCAGCATCGAGTTCTTCGTAAATCAATGTGTCATAATCACCGGAAGCGTCGCAGCTGAAACCCCAGCGCCAGAATCTACCGGCAACTTCTTCAACCTTCTGTGAACCTTCGATAAATCTTCCGCGAGGTTTGATTTCGTTATTGCCGTCTGCATCAGGAACAAGGTAATATGCATATTCGCTTAAGGTCAATCGTGGAAGCCCTACGAGGAAGTCGTTCGGCTTCAGGAATTTGCGGTCAACATTGATACGACCGTCAACCATAAGTCTATGAACAAGTTTGATGTTTAATCTTGAGGCGAAAGCTTCCCATTCCATCGGTGTAACTCGGTCACCTGGTTTATAAACACGATAATCATTGTGTATTGACTTTCCCCAGAAATTCACAAGTTTGACAGGTCTGCCGACTCCCTCAGGGTCACGACCCCATGTGCCGTCAAAATAAGGTTCCATACCGGCATCAACGTCAACAATACTGTCACCGTATGCGTTTATTCTGCCGTCAGCACCATAGAAATTATGGTCTTTTCGCTTGTAACCCGTCGGTGAATCATCGTCTGTATATTCCTCATAATCGAGGATTCTGCCGTTGATAAAGAGTTTATGGTCCTTCGGTACATCATTCTGGTTAATCTCGATGTATTTCTTCGGGTCCCAAACAGGTTTCAACGGAAGGCGATAATTTTTCAGAACTTTGTCGTTTGCAGCATATCTTCTTGGTGTTGCGGTTTTTACCCAGCATGTTGCCGGATGGTACATCGCCTGCCAAACATATCCGCTTGTTCTAATGCCAATTAACGGTGCGTTCTGTCCAATGGCTTCGCTGAAATAAATTCGTGAAGGGTCAATTAGCAAATCCTTAATTGTCCACTGAAGAAATTCCGGTAGTCTTGGAAATAGGTTTGTGAGTTCTGTTAAGAAGGTCCGCATCGCGTTAATATTTTCTTCGCTGTTAAAGCTCTTGGAGTTTGGCGAAAGAATTTGTTTATGAAGCGATGTAATGCGCTCGAACTCAGCGGGAATCGCGCTCAGAAGCTTATCTCTAAGGTTTGATGTATTAATAATGTTGCTGTAATGCTGAATAATTCCACCAAGATAAATAACGCTTGTAGCGATGAGTTTGTCACCGTTTGCGGTTTCCGGCAGAGTGTATTTTTCAGCATCAGGTGCCAAAACGACACCAATTTCACCAAGCGATTCCATATTCATCGCAGGTGTTTCTTTTTCTTTGACAACTTCATCAATTGGCAGAAGATGCGCCCCGTGCATGTATTTCCATACTGTAAAATCGGAGTTAAGCAAAATGCCGTTCTGATAATCGGGATGACCAGCAGGCATAATGTGTCCGTACTGATCGACGACATCACCCTTCATATATTTAGGACGATTTTGCTCAAACGCGCGGAAAAGCGTCATTTTGAAGTGCAACTCAGGCATCGAACGTGAATATGCAGGCACTCTCATCGTTTTAGCTCCGAGTTCCGAAGCTTTAAATTCTGCCAACGTATCGAATTTCGTAACGACAGGTTCAGCATCAACATTGCCATCACCTGAAATGTATTTAACTTCGATGCTGGTGAAATTATCTTCGTTGAATTTGCCTGAGTGTCCGTCTGTGTATTTCGGCATGATTACATAGCAGTCGTACCAGATTTCGCCGTCATTTTCAATCTTGTCGTAAATCGTGACTGCGGGATATTTATAGTCATCGATGACTCTAAGTTTTGTGCGCCAATTCAGCAAATTCGTAGGCACAAACGGGTTGAACCTGCGACCGAATTTATCCCAGTACCAATACGATTCTTTCTCGCAGATAAGGTCCATGAGAAATCTGTCGGGATAATTCAGGTAATTCAGAAGCTTTTCACGCTTGAAACTGCGCAGATATTCTTCCTCGTCCTTGGTATAACCCATAAGGTCGCGGATTTCCTTGCTGCCCAGGTATCGATTCAAAAGCTCTGTCCATTTTTCAGATGGAATCTGGTTCGGCGAGGATTGCAGGTCTTCAGGCGACGTCTGCATATTGAAATCTATCGTGCCGAAAACCGCTGCCTCATCGATATTCACAAGCTTATACGTCATATACCAGTACGCTTTTGTCTCACCGTCAGGCTCAACCACAGTAATCTGCTGAGGTATCGAAAACTCGAACATAAGTCGATACTGGTCAACATTTACTATGAGATTTCCGATACTGTCAGGCGAAATTACAACGTCGCCGGCAGCGTCGAGCGTATGGTAATCCATATTTACGGGCTTACCTTCCGCATCGAGGAACAGAATCGCCCGTCTGCTTTTTTTGCTTGTTCTCGTGTGATAAAACTGTCTCGGCAAGTATGATTCTGTGCCTTTTATGATAACCGGACCCTCAGCATCGACCTGCTCTCCGCAGATTCTTTCAAGCAATTCGTTGAGTGTGTACGGTTTTTCTTCTCTATACTGGGCATATATTGGTGCTGTGATTGCAATCAGAAAGAGCATAATCAGCGATATGCGCAACATGTATCTCGATTTCATACTAAGGAAACCTCCTTTGGGGCTTTATAAGGAAGGGGTGCTCTGATAATTTGAACGGTATTGTAACTTCAAATATCAAGCATTCAATCACATTTCACCTTTTTTTTCGTTTTTTCCACAACATACAAAAAATGTCATTCCTGCGAAAGCAGGAATCCAGACCATTGTTTTACTCATCTGTCATTTCAATAATTCTATAATCTCTTAGTGGAGAATTGCGGAAAACTATGGTTTTAAGCGAAAATTCTGCTGCACAATCATCACAACATCTTAATATTGTTACAGTTATAACGTTTTCAGAAAAATGTAATATGAAAATAAATTTTCTATGTTTGGAATTTCCAACATTCCAATTCCCAAAACCGCCTGAACCTCGTTCATATAAGGATATGCTTCCTTGATATTATATTAAACCAGTGAGTCGAAAAAAAGTTATGGGTCTTGTCATTCCCGTGAAAACGGGAATCCAGCAAATCACACATTAATCAATCGGCTCAATCAACACATCTTTATCAATTTCGAGAGGTGAATATGAACCTGTGTATTTTAAACATCTTTTACCCTTTAAACGAATCAATAATTGCCATCGTGTTCCTTTTACTAAAGTATTTCGTTTGGATTCAGGCACTTTTACGTACAATGGGTCGAACCAATTATCATTTTTCCAATTCTTTTCAAACCCGTTAACTTCAAGTGCAAATTTAATAATCAAGCCTTCCTTTTTATTGCTAAAGTATGTTTTTGCATATTCAACATCAACCACCTTACCAATAACAGAAATCGCGTATTTCTTAAATAATATATCGAATTGATTTCTTCGGTCTTCAATCTCAATTGTTGCTATATCACAATTTTCCATGTTATCTAAATAATTAATCCGTCTTTCCCACATATCTTCCCATTTCTCCAGTGAAACTGTTTCAAGTCTTGAAATTGGGAAATATTCCGGTTCATTTTTAACTTCATTCTCCTGTAGTAAGAATTTTCTTAGTTTTTCATCGCTAATATTGTCTTCCGTGCTTATTCTTTCATATTCAACTAAATTATTTTCATCTTTGAGTACTAGGATTTTGTTGTCTAGTTTCACAATCTCATAATTAATTGTTATATCGCCAAATATTATCGTATCTGCTTCTAAGAATAGTGTGTTTTCCGAGATTTCCCATTTACCTTGAATTTTGTCAAGTATTGCACCCTCTTTCATAAGATAATATCTTTTATTTTCGTAAAACTTAATAATTGCGTTGGATTTTGATTTCTTATTAAGCCAAGTTCCGACGATTTGACCTTCTTTTCCTTTCACTATTGTACCGACATTTTTCAGTACATCACCTGGGGTTGTTACACCTTCTTGGGCAAGAATGAAAAGCACCGTTACAGCGATGACAACTAGAATTAAGACAATTCCAATTATTCCTGGTAGTTTGCTACGTTTCTTTTTGTATATCTCAGTTCTTCTTTCTGGCAACTTGCTCCTATCGGAAATCCCGCTTACAGGTCTTTTGTCTGAAATTTGACTTACTGGTTTTGCTTTTTCAATTTCTTTCTCTTCTAATTTGATATTTAATTCATTTATTAATTCACCTAAATCAATCTCATCTTCTGTATCTCTTGATGCTTTATTTACATCAGTATCAGGTGTTAGTTTCTCATTGCTTATTGCAATTTCAGATTCAGCTTTTTTCTCCATTGGTTGTTTTTGAGAAGAATACAGCAATTTCTTGTCCATTAAATCTAAACCACTTTTTATACCGACTATTGCTTTCTTCATCATTTTTACGCCATTGTTCGGGTATTTCTTGAAACCTTGCCTTTTGCCGATTTCCGGGACTTGCATCATTGTACTGCAATTTTCATTTTTGCATTTGAGCCTTTTACCTGCGTACTTTTCATTGACAGAATATTCGCGCTTGCATTTCGGACATTTGAATTCGATTGACATATTCACACCTCATAATACTTACTATCATATCTTTGAAGTCGGATGTGCATCAAGAAAAATACGATAATGTGCTGATTTTATCTAACAATCTAACAAAAAACACGTTTATCACCCCTAATATCATTCCCGCGAAAACGGGAATCCAGCAAATTGAGTATATTGAAAATTCTGGATTCCCAATCAAGTTGAGAATGACAAGCACATTACTTCTCTGTGGTCTTTGTGTCTCTGTTGCTAAACTCTTTGCAGACAGCATGCGAGACTTACAAATCAGCCAAAAGGGTCGAAAGAAATCCGTCAAGGACGGTCGAAGGTGTGGGTTTGACCGTCTTTTGAGTCTTTGACGATGATGCCGAGGTTTTTGAGTTCGTCGCGCAATCTGTCAGATTCTGCCCAGTTTTTGTCGACACGTGCTTTTGCCCGGGCATCCAGAAGCTTTTGTTCCTCCTCGGTCAACACACGCAAAACCTCTTCCGTCAACACCAGACCGAAAATCTGCGCAAAATCATCGAATGCCTTCTTGATTTCCACAAGGAGCGCGCGCGAAATAACATCGGCATCAGCAATATATTTGTTGCTCAGCGTAACAAGCTCGAACATTCTGCCTAGCGCACCCACCGTATTGAAATCATCGTCCATATCAGCCAGGAACTGCTCTCGCAGCCTAAGCACATCCTGTATCAGTGCATCATCAACACCTTCCGCTTCGTCCGACTTCGCATATGCTTCACCAAGCGTCTTGTACGCATTCAAAACCCGTCGTCTGCCCGTCTTCGCTTCATCCAGAATTTCCTGCGTGAATGTGATGGGACCGCGATAATGTGCCTGCAGCATGAAGAACCGCAAATCCTGCCCGGTGTACCCATCCGCCAGTATTTCCCGCACCTGCCTGACATTGCCGACAGATTTTGACATCTTTTCCTCGCCCATCTTGATGTAGCCGTTGTGCAGCCAGTATTTCACGAACGGTTTGCCCGTCGCTGCCTCCGCCTGCGCAATTTCATTCTCATGATGCGGGAAAATCAAGTCCTCGCCACCACCATGAATATCGAAGCTGTCCCCAAGAAGCTTCATCGACATGGCAGAGCACTCAATATGCCAGCCCGGGCGACCTTCACCCCACGGAGATTCCCACGCCGGCTCATGCTCTTCCTTTTTGAATTTCCAGACTGCGAAATCAAAAGGATTCTCAAGCTTGTCCGTGAGCGATTCATCGATTCTGCCTGACGCACCAAGCATCATCTTGCTGAAATCCTTATGCGAAAGTTTCGTGTATTCCTCGAACTTTTCAATCCTGAAATACACTCCGCCAGCACTCGGGTGCTCAACAATGTACGTAAACCCATTATCCTCAAGCCGTTTGATGAGCTTTATTATCCATTCAATCGACTCTGATGCTTTCGGATTGTGCGTTGCGGGCAGCACGCCAAGCGTCGATAAATCCTCAAAATATGCGTCTGTGTAAATTTTTGCAATTTCGCTCACCGGCTTGTTCTCAGCAAGCGACTGTTTGATAAGTTTGTCGTCCACGTCGGTAATATTCTGTACGAAAGTAACTTCGTAACCCTTGAACAGCAGGTATCTGCGTATCACATCAAAAACTATGAACGGTCGCGCGTTGCCGATATGAAAATAGCTGTAAACCGTCGGACCGCAGACGTACATCCCGACTTTACCGGGTACTAACGACTCAAATTCCTCAAGCATCTTGCTCATCGTGTTGCGCACTTTCAAAACCATTTTATCCTCACAAATATTTTTATTGAATTATATGAAATATTAAGAACGAAATGTAAATTTGTTTTGCTATTCATCATCCGGTTTCTGTTTATTTACAACAGGCATCCTGTCGCTGATGTACCGCAAATCATGTCCCATACGATTCTTCTTTGTACGCATATATTCTTTGTTATTCGGGTTCGGCTTGAGTTCGATGTGTACTTTTTCGACTATTTCCAGCCCGTAACCCGCCAGTGCAGTGTATTTTTTCGGATTATTCGACATCAATCTGATTTTCCGCACACCCAAATCGTGCAGAATCTGCGCACCGATGCCATAATCGCGTTCATCTTCCTTGAAACCGAGTTTAATGTTCGCGTCAACCGTGTCGTATCCTTGTTCCTGGAGGGCGTATGCTTGCAGCTTGTGCAAGAGTCCGATTCCGCGACCTTCCTGCCGCATATACACCAACACACCTCTGCCCGCTTTCTCAATCTGATCCATTGCATAATCAAGCTGTTCACCACAGTCGCATCGTAGCGAATGCAGCACGTCACCGGTCAGGCACTCGGAATGCACGCGCACTAGAATCGGCTCGTTGGCAAACTTCTCACTCTCGTGTTCTTCAGGTCGCTCAAAACCTTTCACCAGCGCGATATGCTCAAAATCGTCTGTCAATGATTTATATCCGTAAAGCTCGAAATTTCCAAATCTTGTCGGTAATTGCACTTTTGCTTTAAGTTCAACCAGTTTCTCGTTTCTGTGCCGATATTCAATTAAATCCGTAATTGTTCCAACTTTTATGCCATGAGTCTTAGCAAATTCACAAATCTGCGGAAATCTCATCATCGAGCCGTCATCATTCATAAGCTCTGAAATGACTGCAACCTGTTCAAGCCCGGAAAGCCTGCAATAATCTACCGCTCCTTCAGTATGCCCCGCACGAACCAGAACCCCGCCTTCTTTGGCTCGCAGAGGAAAAATATGCCCGGGCTTCGTTAAATCTTCCGGCTTGGTTTTCCTGTCCGCCAATATTTTGGAGGTGTATGCACGATCCGCTGCTGAAATCCCCGTCGTTACATTATCTTTCGCATCAACCGTTATCGTAAACGCGGTACTCCTGTTCGATGTGTTGCGTTCGACCATGTTCGGAAGCTCCAGCCTGTCCGCAATCTCATTATTCATCGACACACAGACTACACCGCCGGTATATTTAATGATGAATGCCATCTTTTCAGTATCCGTAAACTGTGCCGGCAATATCAAATCGCCTTCATTCTCACGGTCTTCGTCATCGCAGAGGATTATCATGCGACCTGCTTTTAACTCGTCAATCAATTCCTCAACACTTGCACAGAGACCGCTGCAGTCCTCAGAGCAATTATCTTCCATTTGTATCCTCGTAAGTTTACTGGATTGTATAATTAAACAGCAAAAGGGCAATTTCTCAATTCAGTTTGAATGTATATATCAGGACAATTTATAACATTATGCGATTTTCAATAATTTCAACATTTTGAGTAATTTTCAAAACAGTTTATAATGATAGGAAATTTACTTGGTGAAAATGCAGCGATATTTCGCTATTGTCGATTGCAACAATTTCTACGCTTCCTGCGAACGGGTGTTTAATCCGAAACTCGAAGGAAAGCCGATAGTTGTGCTGTCCAACAATGACGGCTGTGTCGTCGCTGCGTCAAAGGAAGCAAAAAAACTCGGGGTGACGCTTGGCACGCCGGCATTCAAAAACGAAGAAATGTTTACGAAAAACAATGTTCATATTTTTTCGTCTAATTACGCGCTTTACGGCGATTTATCCGCTCGCGTCATGGAAACTCTGCGCCAGTTCTCGCCTGACATGGAGGTGTATTCAATCGACGAGGCATTTCTTGAGTTGACGGGCATGGAGCATGAGGATTTGCGGAAACTTGGACGAAAAATCAAGACAACCGTAGAACAATGGACTGGAATCCCTGTTTCTGTTGGCATCGCGCCGACCAAGACTCTGTCGAAGGTGGCGAACCGTGCAGCAAAGAAAATCGCAGAATTCGCTGGAGTTTGTTTTCTTGGCGATGAGGAATCAATCAAGCAGGTGCTTGAGCGCGTTGAGGTTGACGACATCTGGGGCGTGGGCTGGCAATATTCTAAAATGCTGAAACGAAATGGAATTTACACCGCATATCAACTCCGCAGCGTGCATGATTCGTGGGCACAGAAGAAAATGACCGTCATGGGTCTAAACACGGTGCGTGAGCTGCGCGGAATCCCATGCTTCGAAATCGAGGAAGCACCACCGCCGAAAAAGGCAATCGTCTGCTCGCGCTCATTCGGGCATCCGGTTGAGGAATTGCCCGAGCTGAAGTAGGCGCTTGCTTCGTACGTTACCAGAGCTTCTGAAAAGCTGCGGACGCAAAACTCGGTTGCATCGATGATTCAGGTGTTAATGACGACTAATTATTTCAAGGATGAGCCGCAATACAGCAAACATACGATGTTCGCGCTGC
>JAIOTL010000127.1 GCA_021106775.1 Planctomycetota bacterium
GAAGGGTTGTCATTCCCGTGAAAACGGGAATCCAGACTGATACAATATTATATTCTAACTTATTCTGTATTCCCAATTAAGTGGGAATGACAGTTTTTGTACCCTTTACTACTTTCTTGACAAAGTAATAGGTTTTGCAGAATTTCCATCTTGCGGTAATTCTGAGGGAGTGAATGCGACCGAAGAATCCTGGATAGAGCAATGTAAAACATAGCTTTCAGCGTAAATGTCCTTAGTTCAATTAATTCGCTGAGTGATAATCCCCCCACCGAATCAAACATCGCCTGACGGCTCGTTTTCTTCGACTCCCCACAAGGAGGGGAGTGATGTACGTAAACTTGTTCCATGTTTGAAGCACACAGAATTCGACGATTTCATATCGAAATCGGGAGGGTGGCAGAGTGCCAGCAAAGCGAAGCGTGATGCGGGTAGGGGAATAAATTTTTCAATAGTGTTACATCCAGAATAACAAGAACAATGTTTTTCAAACAATTGCCGAATATGTTCAATGATTTCAGCTCTGGAAATATTGCATTAGGTTTATTTTTACTTTTACATATAAATGATTTTCGATTAACACACATTTATGTATAATCAACTTTGGTCTGACTGTTGAAAAAGCACTTTATCACAAGCCAGTTAAGGAGAATTCTGTGGCAGAATTGAATTTTCAGGTTGTTCATGTTGCAAAACTACCGAAAACTGCACATGCCCGACTTGAAGGGATTATTGATGTTACAACTGCAGAGCGTTTTGCAAAAACACTTCGAACGCTTATCGATGACATGGGATTTATCAGGCTAATTCTTGATTTTGAAGGCATAGATTTCGTCAATTCAAGCGGATTTACACAGCTTATTGATCTTTCCGACTATATCAGCGAAAAAAACGGTATCATTGTTCTTTGTAATGTTCGCGATGACATCATTAACCTTATTCAGGAACTTGGCATTAGTGTATTTTATTCTTTTACATCGAATGTTGAAAGTGCAAAAGCGTTAATCATGGATACACTTTCTCGAAATGCAACTTCGCAAAACCTGAGAGGTCATAGAGATGCAGCAAAAGCAGATTCCCAACGAGCTGTTTTAACTGCGATTCCAATTAATTCCGACACCAGTATTCCGGTGCAGCAGAAACCAGCAATAAAAGTTGGGAATCAGGATATTAATGCTGAGAACAATGACTATAATTCTCATTCGACTTCACCGATTCCTATCAATCCAACAAGTTTGAAAGGTTTGGATTTTCCAAACATCACTTCACCGCTGCCTATCGAGCAAGAGCAATCGCAATATGAAGAAAGTGAATATAACCATCCTATCCAGGATGAGTCGCAATTTGCCGTAAATCAACTCGACGTAAAAAATTTAGACAATATTAGTGTAGCTGTATCCAGAAGCTCCGTTAATCAACAGCTTGATGAAATTCCAGAAGATTTCAGGCTCTGGGTGAATATTTTTCTAACGTTAAAAACGGGCAACACTGGCACACTCAATCTGCTTGTACAGATTAAAAATGGCGACAAAAACGATCCTGACTCATTCGTTATTCATTCGAGGAACACGTTCATTACGTTGATTCCTGTAATAAAGGGTGGGAGATGTAAACCTGCGAAGATGGCGATAAATGCCGGGCAGCATGATGCTGAATTTTCTTTCAGGATTGCACCTGGCGGGTCAACCAAAAGTTTGTCTGAAAGCAGTACTAGTGGTCATGGATCTTGCGTTGAAATCTGGTATGGAAACAGGGAAATGAAAACTATGCCATCACCCAATCCCTGGTAGTTGCTGTATTTATCTCGAATGACATTAACATTATCACTATTCGACTACCAAATTCAAAGCCCTACTAATCCGAGTTTTATGAATTCTCGATAACGGTTAATCCGTAGAGTGTGGCGAGATTGCGGAAATCCTCTTCAAGGTCGCCGTAGAACGAGACGCGATGCCAGCCGAAGTTGCAATCGACGTTCCAATTATTCAGCAGGATTTTTGCGTCGGGAACTTCCACAGCGATTTTTGTCCGACAAGCCCAGTCAACGTTGACATTGCCGACAACGATGCCTTTGTGCAGCGCAAGTTTTTTATTGACCGGATGCAGTTTTATCGTGGTCATCGGAAGCCCCGTTTGCGCAATTACCTGCACCGACGCGCCTTTGTCGCATTCAGCATGACTTCGAACAATGTAAGGTGCGGTTTTGTCTTTAAGCATCTTGTTGGAGCAGACGCAATGAGCGTAAATGACCTGATTTGTTGCTGTGTCAATTACCGGGTCGGAAACAAAACCCGGAGAACCCGTAAGATATTGTCCCATCAGGTTCGTAAGCGCGGAAAAAACATCCGCTTCGCACACGCCCATCAAGCCGTCGTTCATCAGCTGAAAGAACGCCATGCATGGATATCCGGGGAATTTGTCGCGATAAACGTAATTCAGGCAATCCGTTGAAACGCAGGTTGCGCCAACCTCCTCCATTGCCCGTTTAAGCGCAAGATACATCTGTGCCGCCTTGAGCATTGTTTTTTCAGTAGGTTCAACGACTTTTTCCGCTTCCTGCATCCATTTCTGCACTATTTTTTGTGCGTCAGCATCATCGATATCCGCCAAATGCTTGAGCAATTCCCGCCCCGATTTTAGAATGATTTCAGTCCCAAAAATATCGCTGATAACCTTTTCTTCATCAGGTTTCATCCCCCATTCTGAAACTTCATCCATATAATCCAGAATAATTGTCTCGCGCATGCGCTTCATGACGGTCAGCATGTGCAGCGCATGTCTTGTATCGTTTTTATCTGAAGAACTCACAAGAATCGCTGGCAGATTGTTACGTTTGACAAAACTATTGCAATGCAGGAACAAACCGTCGCCAGCAAAGAGATTATTCACGACCACCGTGGGTTTGCCGGTGTCAAGTATGTCAAACTCGCAGGAACAGCCGGGGATGCACAGCACAACCACCAGAACGCCGTCCGATTGCTCGACACCCTCGCGAATATGTTCGGGCATATCTTTCAACGCTTTTGGACCGCGACTTTCAAGCACCTGATTCACGTATCCGCCGACCTCACATTTGCCTTCACCGTAGCACGGCACAAGGTCTCCGCCGATAAATTCAAATTCGTCGCCAAAATCCTCAGCAAGCTTTTTTATCCAGTTTTTATGCTCGATATCCGGGTCAAATTTAGCATTGGGCCAGCCGGCTACACCCACAGGTTTCTTTTCGCCCATAAACGCTGTATAAATCCGAGTTTTTTTCATCATTACTACCTATTTCATGATTTTGAATAAATTATTTTTATCTCTACAAAATTGGCACATTCGCAACCCATTTAATCATTTGACCGAAGAAATGAGGATAATATTCCCAATCCTTGAAGTCGCCAACCCAATGCGGAGCAAAGTCCGACGCGAATATTGCTGTCCTGCCCTTTTTGTACTCACCGCATGCGATGAACGGATCATTGTTGTACTCAGCGAGGAGTTTCGCGCCTTCTTTCAGAGTAACTTTATTATACCCGCAAAGAGTAAATTTACCTGCATTCCAGGGGATATTCGCGGTTATCGGATGATTGTTGTCGATAACATTGAAAGTAAATCCGTCAGTAACCTCGACCCTGTCGTCGTAAGGGGAGATTGCAACAGGCAGGATTTCCTCGATGGGTGTGCCGTGATATCTGGCAATAGCATTGAGACCGGAAAACGAAACATATCCGCCGACCATAATAAACCCACCGCCCTGCGCAACAAACTCTTTCACCATTTTTACTCTGTCAGGACCGAGGGGATATTCGTAAGGTGGCTTAAGTCCGGGATAGAAAATCATCGAATTATATCCAACATCGCTGAATATTATTACGTCGAAGGTTGTCAATTCTTCCATTGTTTTTGGGTACTGAAGCGGGACGTCGTGAGGGTTGATGTGTTTAAGCTCAATATTCGGAATTTTAGCCATGGCATCTCTAAAAAAATGTCCATTGTCGTTGAAATTTGTCGCCTCGAAGACATCTGCACCAATAATATAGCGGCTCATAACGATTTCAGAATCACCGATATAAAGCACTTTAATCTTTTCCAATTTCATCCCTCCTTTGAATTTCGTATAAGAAAAGTATGACGATATGATAATATTTGCGAGAAAGGTTTAAAATGAAATTATCTTTTAGCACGTTGGGATGTCCAGATTGGTCGCTTGACAAGACAGTCGCAAACGCAAAATTATACGGCTTCGAAGGTGTTGAATTGCGCGGAGTTACGAGGGTGTTGGACATTCGTCAACTGTCAGAATTTTCTGATGAAAATATTGAACAAACCCGGAAATTGTTTTCAAATGCTGGAATAAGTATTGTCAGCGTGGATTCTTCAGCAAGTTTTTCGCATCAGGATGCTGATAAACTCGAAGCCAGCGTGAAGGAAGCGAAAGAATATATCGAGCTGGCAAGTAAATTGCAAGCACCAATGGTGCGGGTTTTCGGCGGTTTCATTGCTGAGGATGTAACGCTTGAAGTAGGCATGCAGCAGCTGGCGGATAATCTTGCAAAGCTCGGAGATTACGCTGAAGTTAGAAATGTCATCGTTGCTCTTGAGACGCACGATAGTTTTCTGACCGGTAAAATTGTCTCGGAAGTTATGCAAATGACGAATAATCAGTCGATTGGGGTTGTCTGGGACATAAGCAATTGTTTTTGGACGGGTGAGCCGATTGAACAATCCGCTGAATTACTCGCTCCATATATTAAACTTGTTCACGTCAAAGATACCGTTTTGGTCGACAAGGAAGCAAAGCATCGGTTCATAGGTGATGGTGATATTCCGAATCAGAAGGCTCTGAAACTGTTAGCGAATCAGGGATATGACGGCTTTTTATCGTATGAGTGGGAAAAAGTCTGGCAGCCTGATATTGCAGAACCCGAACAAGCATTCCCGCAATACATCACAAAAATGACCGAATACCTCGCAAATCTTGCATAAATAATGATGCTTTAATTGCTGGCTGATTTAATCTTGGAGCCAGCGGTCGAGGTTTTCTTTTATGAAGGAATCGTCGTTCATTTCGGGATATGCCCGGTAAATGCGGTCGAATTCCCCGCTTTGTCCGGGTGACAGTGCCTGATTCGCATCCAGACACCAAATTCCCTTCATAAGTCCTTGACGCCTTAATACTTCATGAATTCCGGGGATGCAACCTGAGAAATCGTTCGCAGCATCGAACAGGACAGCGTTCGCATCCGTAACCTGACCTGCCAACTGCAATATTTCTGCTGGCACAGGCGCATTTTTTTCCGTTATCGAATGTAAAATCTCAAGCATCTCGACCGCCTTTTTTGTCCAGACAGCCCAGTGTCCGAGAAGTCCGCCAACGATTCTAACGGTTTTTGTGCCGTCAGCGGTTTCAATTTTATATTCGCAAAGCAAATCCAGCACGATGCTGTCATCGTTACCGGTGTAAAGGGCAATATCCTTTTCCTTCCCAGCCTCGCAAACCGCACGCACAACATCGAGCGTCTGATACCTGTTAAAAGGTGCGATTTTGATGGCGAGAATGTTGTCGATTTCAGCGAATTGCTTCCAGAAGTTGAACGGTAGGAGTCTGCCGCCGGCAATCGGCTGAAGATAAAAACCGAAAATCGGCATAACATCAGCTACCGCGCGACAATGTACAATCAATTCTGAGATATTTTCTTCTTTCAGACCACCAAGATTCAGCAGGCAGGCATGAAAACCTGTCTCGCAGGCAAATGTTGCTTCCTCGACCGCCTGCTCAGTATTTCCGCAAACACCAGCAATTTTCAATATGCTGCGACCGCTTTTCGCGCAATAATCGTCAACGGTTTCCGAAGCCAGCGTGAGAACAGGCGCAAACAAGCCGTATTTCGGGTCGCGGATTTCAAATTGAGTCGTGTGAACGCCGATGGCAATACCGCCGACACCTGCATCAAGATAATAACGCGTCAACGCACTCTGCTGTCGAACGTCGAAATTCTTATCAGCATCAAGTACCATGGGATGTGCAGGTATAACTGTCCCGCGCTTAACATTTTCACGAATCTGCAAAGGTATATCGCTAATTTTCATGTCTTTTCCTTTTTCAAGATTAAGCCAAAGTGAACATAGACACAAGATTCAGTAATATCTAAGATTTTTTTACCACGAAAAACACGAAAAAATTAAGATTCTTTCTTTTCTTGTTTTGTGCTCGTTTCTACGAAACATCGAGGCTTCTCGAAGATTATTTGATCTTCTCGATGTCGTGGTTAATTTATTAATATTCGCCTTCGTTTTCCTCAAAATGTGTTGGTTTATTCAACGAGCGTCCGTCGGAAAGCAACCAGTGAGCGTGCCAGCGTATTATTGTATCCAAAGGAACTGAAGGTTTACCGAAAGTCTTCAACATTTTAGTCGTATCGCTCAGGAAATATTTATGTCCTTCCGTGCCTGCGAAAGTAACTTTTTTGTTCATATATTTGCCGAATTGCTCAGCGACGTATTTCGTAGAAACGGTTTCAGGTCTTGTAATGTTGAAGACTTCAGGCGGTGAAGCGCAATGCTCAAGCGTCAGAAACGTTAAATTATTTACGTCTCCCTGCCAGATCGTATTGAAATATGCCATTTTAATGTCAACCGGCTTATCCTCCAGAACCATTTTACCGATATCGTGAATCACGCCGTATCGCAGGTCAACCGCATAACTCAAGCGAATCAAACACACCGGGGTTTTGTTAGCCTTGCTGTAATATTCGAAAACGCGCTCCCTGCCCAGACATGATTGCGCATACTCGCCGACAGAATCACGCGGATGCTCTTCCTTGCAAATATTGTCCGTGTCAACCAGCGGATAGACGCAGCCGGTGGAAAATGCAGCGATTCTGCTTTCCGTAAAATGCCTGCCTATGTTTGCAGGTATTATCGTGTTTATCATCCATGTTAATTCTTCATTGCTAGACGTGCCGAATTTCCTGCCGACAAGGTAAACAATATTCTTTATTTGAGGTAATTTTGCGATTTCATCAGGCTCAAGTAAATTGCATGTAATAAGCTCCATGCCTGTATTTTCAAGCGCTTCCTTCGAGCCTGGTTCGGGAAAAAGGTCAACACCGTATATTTTCTTTGTAACGCCTGCTTTCTCGACCGCTCTCAACGCTGTCCGCGCAAGGTCGGGACCGATTTTGCCGGAAACACCCAGAATCATTATATCACCATCAAGTCGCTTCATCATCTCGACAAGCGCAGGCGTCGGCATTGATAACATGTTCTCCAATTCTGCATCGCTCGAAATTACTTCCTGCAATTTTTTTCCCATTTCTTCCATATTCATTTCCCTTCGATTATTCATTATTAAGCAATCTACGCTTGGCTCCTCTGCCACCCCACATGATGCCCAAACCCATCACGGTAAGGATACCTGCCAATATCAGATTGACAGCAGGTTTATCGTGACCTGCAGGGAATAATAACAACAGCAAAGTCATTGCAGCCAAGATTAAAACGATAATCCCCACGAAAAAATATGCTGTTACCGTCTGCGATTCGTCCCCAACTTCCTTTTTCACGTCAATCGGAGTCTTGAGAAGTTTGAAGAATTTATCGACTTCCGGCTCAGGTTTATCAAGGTCGCTGGCGAAAAGTCTGCAGAACACATAAAACAAAACGCCGAATGCGACAGCCGAAATTGTCATTGCGATAAAGAAGAGTATTGGTGAACCAGCTTCCTTAGCTACAAGTGTGTTTCCTAATACCGTGTCCCAGGAAAGTGCCGGGTTCGTATTCATGAAAAGGAAAAATACCCACAATCCCACAGTTACAAAAACTGACGAGATAATTGTTGCAATGAGATTCTTTCCAAGGCGTCCCATCGGGATTGATAAAAGAAATACGACAAGAGTTATGCCGATGACAAAAAAGATTGTGTTTCCAAAGGAAAACTTCATGAACCCAAATATGTGCAGTGCTCCGAAATCCTCCAAATTGCTGCAGGTTATTGCAGCCAGCGTTCCGATAACAACTGCGCCAACACCTGCCCACCTGGAAATTCGTCGAACAACAAGCCCTAACGCAATTGGAACTGACACTGCCACACTTGCTAGTATTCCCACTGTAATCCCGATAATATCAAGTCGGACTTCATAATAAGTTATTCCAATTGAACCTGCGATTGCCACAATAAAGAAAACTATTATCGCAATCCTACCAATTTTCATAATTTCCTTATCGGTCGCTTTAGGTTTGAACATCTTTTTGAATATATCAACGGAAACGATTGCTGAGGCGGTGTTCCAGCATGTATCTGTTGCTGACATAGTCGCAGCGAGCAT
>JAIOTL010000168.1 GCA_021106775.1 Planctomycetota bacterium
AAGGTAAAAACCCGATTGCAGCATCAAAAGCTGGTATCGCAGAGGTTGGACCATCTGTTTTCGTTGCTGACATCACAACTATTTGCGCTTTTGCACCACTCGCGTTTATGAGCGGAATGACCGGTGATTACCTGATTTATCTGCCGATTACCGTAATTTTAACTATCATTGGCTCGATGATAATTGATCATTTGGGACTGCCAGCAATTATTCCACGGTTGAGTTTCAAAATACTGGACAAAGTAAAAATTCTGAAAACCGTAAAATATCTACCATCAAAATTGACACAGCGATTTAGATTGCACAAACTCGATTCAAAAGATGAAGAGACATTTCAAAAAGACGATACTAAACGAATAGAAAAGCCAGTATTTAACACACCTGAGCCTGATGTTACTCTCGAAGACCTTGCAATGACTTTGTCTGACGAGATTATTTCGCAGAAATTCCCAGAACTTGGTGAGTTTTATGATGATGATGAGTTGAAAGCCGCGATAAATAGAAAATATTATAAAGAAAACACGACAAAACGAATAAAAGCACAGATTTCCGAGGTAAAACCTGAAGACATTCCAAAGAAAACTGAAGTAACTGCACCAGAATCTGTATCCGTGAAAAAGTTTCAGAATGTGCGACGCTGGAAACTCGATTACAAAGGCATCATCGATGCTAGCGAGGATTTAAGTGCAGCACTACTTGAACAGATGGATAATTTGCAGATTCCTTCGAATACGCAAAAAAAGGAACTGTCTAAGAAGTCGGCAAAAAAAATAGAAAACTACTACAATGAGCCTGGAGATAGCTTTTTTCAAGCAATTATGGATGCAAAACATGCTCATGACAAAGGTTTAGTAACGTCTTTTTGGCGAAAAGGTGAAGCACCTGAATTAAAAGCTCCTGAGTTAGATTTTCAAGAAGATAGACGCATTATCATCCCACCGGCAGAAGTTACGCCTGATATCAAGGTCGAATCTGAGGATGTACAGCTTCGGTATCGCACAAAAGACAAGAAGGATATCGACACAAAAGAGCTTGAACGAGATAAACTTCTCGAAAAAGCATCTCCGATAATCAAACTAATTCGGGCAAAATACGGCATAATGCTCAATTTCCTGATAAAATTCCGATTTATCGTGTTTGCCTTTGCCCTAATTTCAGCAGTTATCGCACTATTTGCGGTTTTTTCTGGAATCATCGGCATAGAATATATTCCGCATATTGACCGAAGCAGGTTCTTCATTCGAGTAAAAATGCCTGTTGGAACGCCGATTACACGTACTTCGCAGATTATTTCCGACATTGAGTCAGTGGTTGATAAATATTCGCAGGAATTCCGCAACATCGGCAGAGAAAGCTTTATCAAGTCGTACATAACAACAATCGGCGAAACTAATGCACTTTTAGTTGATTTAAGGGAGTACAGCGAATCTGGACCTGAGCTTGGTAAAATCCAGGTTGAGCTGGTTGATATTGAAAAACGAAGTCTCACGCAATACCAGGTTATTCAGGAAATACGCAGAAGAATGCCCATATTCCCTGATGCCGAAATCACTGTGGACGAAGTTTTTGAAGGACCACCAACTGGTGCTGAAATTGCCATAAAAATCACAGGCGATGAGCTCGATTTAGTACATAAAGCATCGCTGAAAATTAAACGAATACTCGAAAATATCGATGGTACGCAGGATGTTTCAATCGATTATCAGAAAACAAAGCCGATTCTGCACGTAAAGATTAACAAGGATAATGCACATAAATTCGGCGTAAATCCCCTGTCTCTGGGCAAACTCCTGCGAACTGCCATTTATGGCTATGAATCAGGCGAAATATTTCGAGTAGATGATGAAATAAAAATCATTGTAAAACTTGGCGATTCCGAAAAACTCGATTTTGACCGATTGCGTCGACTGCCGATAAGGACAGCGCAAAATGAGCTTATCACGCTTGCTCAGATTGCGGATTTCAGCTACACGAGCATTTCCAAGGCGGTGCGTCATTACAACCAAAAACGGGCGATTTCTGTTCGATGCAACCTTACTGCTGGTGTTAATGCAAAATCGGTCGAAAACATGCTAATAAGCGAGATTGCGAATGACGCAGAACTTGCCGAACTAATTCCCTCAAAAGTCAGATATTTTCTCGTCGGCGAGACTGAAGAACGCGACAAATCATTCGAAGAGCTTACAATTTCACTGTTTGCAGGAATAATGCTCATCTTTTTCGTGCTGGTTCTATATTTCAACTCGCTTCGCAAGGCTATCATCATTGTTTTTGTTGTTCCCCTTGGTTTTGCAGGCGTAATCTTCGGGCTTTACATAACCGACAACACTTTCAATCTCATGTCATTCATCGGTGTCGTCGCCTTAACCGGTATTGTTGTAAACGACTCGATTGTGCTTGTTGACTGCATCAGGGACAACAGAAAGAAGGGATTTTCACTCAGAAATTCGGTCATACGTGCAGGACAAACACGTTTACGTCCTGTAATTCTTACAACTTTAACGACAATCATCGGCTTAATCCCACTAACACTTAATTTCACCGGTGGCGGATATTTCTGGCAACCGCTTTGCATCGCGATAATTTTCGGCATAATGTTCGCAACATTGTTGACTTTGATTGTTTTACCGTTAGCATATTTCGAACTCTACAAACGTGAAGTTGTCAAACAACGGGAAGCCCAATAACTTTTACATGGATGTGTTTGAAAATTCGATAATTTGTCATTCCCAACTTGATTGGGAATCCAGAATCTGCGATATCCATTATATTACTGGATTCCTGCTTTCGCAGGAATTACAATAATGGTTTCTTGAAAGGAAATATATGCGCTCTTACAATCGAACAAACGAAGAACTAAGACCGATAGAGATAAAGCGTGATTTTATCGAGTTTCCTGAAGGTTCGGTGTTGATAACATGGGGGCGTACAAAGATTTTATGCACTGCAACAGTCGAGAATAAGATTCCGCCACATCGAATCGGCATCGGCGGATGGCTCACTGCAGAATACACAATGCTGCCAGGCTCAACACAAACCCGAAAACCTCGCAAAACAGGCGGAAGAGAGCAGGAGATTCAGCGTTTAATAGGTCGTTCGCTCAGGCAAGCGATAAACCTAGAAGAACTCGGTGATAGAACGATTTACATAGACTGCGATGTGATTCAGGCGGATGGCGGAACGCGGACAGCTGCGATTACCGGCGCATACGTTGCTCTGCATGATGCCGTAAAAAAATTGTTCAGCATGGGTGAACTAAACAAAATGCCCCTGAAGCCGTATCTAATTTCAGCGGTTTCCGCAGGTATTGTAAACAACGAGGTACTGCTTGACCTTGATTATAACGAGGACTCAGCGGCACAAGCGGATTTCAATGTTGTCATGACGTATCGCGGAGATATAATTGAAATTCAAGGGACAGCAGAAACTGCGCCGCTCAAAGAGAATCAGTTTCAGGAAATCTTGAAAGTTGCGAAAAAAGGGATACTCGAAATCTGCAGAATCCAGACAAACGTGCTGAACGACTCTGAAGGAGCCACCAATGGCAAAAAAATATAGAGCAATAACATTAAAAATTATCCTTGTCGTCATTCTGCTGACTTTTGCGTTCCTCACAAAAAGCCTGACAAACAGCGAGCGAGCAAAAGTCAACCTGAAACCCGCAAATAAAGCTGCATCTGTCGAACCAACCGAAGTGCTCAGTACAAAACTCATCGGTCCTATGCGCTCGTTTGCGAATATTTCAATCTGGATGAGGGCTCGCGAATATGAGGACGAAGGTGAATATTTCGAGTTGGTATCATTGTTCTCACTGGCAAAAAAGCTGCAACCACGCAACCCGAAAGTGTATAGCTACCTATCCGACCTGCTGATAAATACAATATCAGTCAAATTCACAAATGAGGATTCACGTTGGTCATCCGTTATCAAAGGCATTGATATCCTCGAGGATGGACTCGCAAAACTTCCTTCAAATGCGAACCTGCATTGGAAATATGCACTCTATTATCAAGGAATGACTGGGAGAATGCCTGAACGCATTTTGGAACAAGAACTTAATCGAAAAAATTCACTTCTGAATCTGAAACCTCGGTGGCGTGAAGAATCTGCAATTCTTCTGGTTAAAATAAAAGCACTGAATCATGAAGATGCTTTCAGACTTAAGAATTTCTGTCGAGATTACGGGCATACGATTATATACGGCTCGGAATTCAAGCAAAATCCTGCATATATGACTCTTTCCGACAAACTGCGCAATTTAATTCTTGATGTCAACAATGCACGGGTTCGGCTTTCTTATTTGCAGTATTTTCGGTCAATCAGCAAAATCGGTTATAATCGAATGCTTTTGAGTTATTGGATGCGACGTGCGCTTGAAACCTGTGCAATTAATGGTGACGACCTGAAATCAGTTTATCCCGACCTAAAAAAGGTTTTCCATGAAATCAGACTTCTGCAACCTGATAAACAAGTGTATTATCGTGCTGCACTAAAGGATTTCACAGACTTGGAAAACCTATATTTACGAATTTACCCAAACAACTAAAACACATTTTTGGTTGCAGAACATTCTTCGGGATACCAGATGCAAATTTCCAAATAATTATTTTTCTCTTTTCCAATCCAATTCATCCTGTATATAGTTTATGTAACTTTCTCTATTGAAATAACCAACTTTTATAATTCAAATATACAACATATGAATTACTCTGAAATACCAAGATTAATAATAGGTAAAATTAAGGCTAAAATACCAATCATTCAAGGTGGAATGAGCGTTGGTATTTCTTTAGCAGGTTTAGCCTCTGCTGTTGCAACTATGGGTGGCATTGGAATTATCGGAGCTGCTGGAATCGGTATGCTTGAACCTGACTATGTCACAA
>JAIOTL010000294.1 GCA_021106775.1 Planctomycetota bacterium
CGATGAGGCTGACCTAAATGATGATTGGCAATTAGACGAAACTGAAGCTGCGAATCTTAAAACCTTAAAACCACGTTCAAAGATTATTTGTAAAAGCAGTGATGTGGTTGACCAAGTTCTTTTCAAATTTGATTGGAAAGCCGGCGATAGGTTTTACTGGGTGCCGTCAAGACTTGCTGACATAAGAATTTTACATTCTTCACAAAATGCTAACAAATCCAAGGTTGACAATCTAATCAAAGAGAACCCGTTTGAATCAAAATTCAAAGAAGCGATGAATACGGGTGACCAAGGCAAAATCGCTTCTCAAGCATCAACAATCATCGATAAAATTCACATGCTTGAGCCTGAAACTAATAATCTTCCCTATTACTGGTATCGACCGAGATCTTATGCGATTCAATATGATATTATGATACCAGTTGATGTTGCCATGGAACAATCGACCATTGGACGAGGTGGTGAC
The DNA here is from genome assembly GCA_021106775.1 of Planctomycetota bacterium. Next base: position 467 of record JAIOTL010000294.1, read on the forward strand.
TTGAGTTTCAGTAACCCGGAAAGAGAACAAGGTTTCCAGCTTCATCTTGAAAAGGTTAGAAATATCATAGAAAGAAAGTTGAACTCAATTCTTGAGAAGACTCTTCCTCTTGAATTTACTTTTGAAATCAAGACGACTGAGCTGGTGGGTAAAATCAGCCCATTGAATCAACTTATTTCGAAACAACCTACACTTGATGAGGTTTCACTTAATCTTTTCAAAACAATTGCCATTGCGATAAAGGTTGACTATATCGACCCCAAAATGGGTATTGTTTCTGGAAAATCACCTGATGGCAAAGATTTCAAAGTTCTTGTCAAGCCAGAATTCTTAAAGTACTTAAGAAAAACAGTTCTCGATACGAAATTCGATTACCAGAAAAGCTTGACTGAAGAACCAGGTAGCGACGGCAGACGCACATTCCAGATTTACAGTACCGGCAAGAACAAAGAAAGACTCGGTATCGTAAAAGCGACATATCTTGATTCCAACGGGATTAAGGACCATAAACTAATAAGCTGGATTAACGGTGAAGATGAAACCGTTAAAACACCAGAATCGCTTGGATTACGCCTGATTGAGCTTAACTTCAAACTTGACGAAACGTCAGATGAAAACAATATTAAGAGTATCAGGGATGCCGAAGTTATCGATTTGTTTCTTTATCAGTAACATCAATAAACAATGAGGTGAATAAATGGAATATGCAATTGTATTTTTAATAATATACGCCTATCTGGCGTTCAGCTTTCAGACCATAGCTAAAAACTCTGGAACTGAAAATGCGATTCATGCATGGATACCCGTGCTGAATCTGATATTAATTGCCCGGATATCACAAAAGCCCGACTGGGTTGGAATTTTAATGTTGATTCCGGTTGTAAACTTTGTAGTGGGTATTTATCTGATGATTGAGATTATCAAAATCATGCATAAGCCCGCTTGGTTAGGCATATTGTTGATGGTTCCGGGTCTTGGGTTAATAGTTCCAGGTATTGTTGCATTTTCGAAAGGCACAGCACCTGTTTCCAAGAATATCGGCAATTTGATTATCTCAATGGTCGTGTCATCATTTTTTATCGCTGTTATCGCGTACATTATTCTGACATACGTACCTATCAACAATCTTGCAAAAAGTAACGAAGCATTCTCTCCTGATAAGATTAAAGGATTGGAAAAGAAGTTCAAAACAACACCCAAGACCATTGTAATTGAAAATTTGCGAACATATCACGAGAACATTCGAAAAGAACGAGCAAAAATTGTTGCTATACTCAATCAATTTGACGTACCAAACGAGATGCGTTTTCCGGGAATGCAAGCTAGAGAAAGCGAAAAGAGTTTCAGCATAACCAATTTTAAGACCAAGATGAACGTTTATGTTGCAGCATTGAAGTCTTACTATCAATCGTTTATGCATAAACCTGCTGATACAGACGAAGACAGCTTCAGTCCATCTGCGGTGAAATATGTTAAAGAACCTTTCGATGTGCTAAAACAGAAGCTTGATTCAACAGAGGACTGTCGGCTTGCACTTAAAAAGTTTCTTATAATCACCGAGCTTGTTAATTCGATGAATACAAGCATCAATAAGCTTAAAGAGCTTGCTGAAGATGAAAACGCAACTCCTGAACTCGCCAGATTTAAATCTCAGAAGCCTGTTTGTGCCATTGTCAGTCTGAAATTTCCTGAATTTAAGCTTGGAACAATAGAAAAGCTTCGTGATGAGAAGAGCATGGCGGGTATTGACAGCACAAGAATATACGCAACACTGCCGTTTAGCCTTGAGATAGTTCTCGAACCTGAGCTTTACTCGCTTTTCTACCGCAATATTGCTACACCAAAGGAATTGAATATTCAGCACAATAAGTTACAGGCGACAATTACCGAAGATGAAGACGAAAACGATAGGCTGACAAAGGAAATGGCATTGGTTGAATCACTTTTCAATATTGATGAAGAAAGTACAAAACTTGAAATTGCGGACACAGCGGTTCGAATGAAATATGGCATACGATACGATTTCCTCTCAGCAACAATGAAAATCACGGAAATGGTTGAAAAGATAGAAACACATCTACTTAGCGACAAGCAAACCCGTGCATTATATATCAAACATTTTCCGGAAATGATCGGAAAGGAACTTGCGAAACCGCTTCCTCCAAAGGGCAAGGATGCTAAGGACCATAAAGGTCGTTGGGAGAATTGTTACAAGGTTCAAGAAAAATTGAGCAAGCTTATTGCAGAAAACCAACTATTCAGACCTTCTTACTATGTAACAAAAATCAACGGTGCTGCGATTGACTTTACGCTTGATTCTTTCATCGACAGAATCATGTACGAACAAAAAGTTGTATCCGGTGTTCTTGAGCCAACGAACCAGGAAGAATAAGATTTTGACCCTAACCGAAAATCCTGAAAGCATTAGGGTGAAGTAATCGTTGATTGTTTCTGAAAAATGTTTTCAGCAGAAAAAACAAAGAATAAGGAGAATATAATGGGTAAAACAGCGGCTTCCGCAGAATCGAAAAAAGGAAAGCAGAAATTCATACAAATCTCGGATATTTTGATAATTATTATGTTCTGTCTGGGTTTGTTGTCTTTCATTGTAATTACCGTGATGCAAACAAAAGGCATTCCTAATCCCGATGATTTTCTTACTGAAATAAACAAGATGATAACCGGGCTAAAGGGTGATGCAATCTCTGCACCAAAGTTAGAACATAATTCTGAGATGATTGTTTCTAGAGTAGAAGCAAACAGTTACTTTACTAGAGATGGTTTTGATCTTTCAAATGAAATCATCCCAGCTAAAGCTGTCTTAATTGACCCCAACATTATAATTAAAATCCCGTCGCCAGGCGAAGAAACATCACCTGTTGCGAATATTAAGGTTATCCCAACTGGAACTTCAAAAGGAAATATCAACATTGAATGGACTCCTGCAATAAATGAAGCCTGCAAGTATTATAAAATCAGGTGGTGGCGCATGGAGAGCTTTGTTGAAGGTGAAGATTTTACCGACATTGAGGTTCGAAACAACAAGCCTTTGAATTCTGATAATAGTGAAGGTGAACACGAATTGAGCTTTAAGATTAAAACCTATCGCATTTCTGATGTAACTCCCAATGTGAAATACTTAATCGATATTCAGTCATTGGATATTGACCATGAACCATGTACATATCAGGAAGCTCTTGAGAACGCTTATCTTGCAGATGTTTTTTCACCCGGTCAGGAAAAGGCAATGCCAAGACCGATGAACTTTAAGATTGAAAAAGCTACGCTTGCTGGCGTCGAACTTAGGTGGGATACTATTGACAAAGTGCTAAGACAAGACAGAGCCATTTCATATCCAAACACTGATACAATTAAAGTTGTGATTTTCAGATGGAAAAACAGCAACACTGACGAGATGGAACTTTTGAATCCAGCAACCGAGGATAATCCTTTCGGAACAATGTTTGACAGATACCAAGACGATTCAATTGAGCCTGACATACCGTACAATTACGGAATTCAGTATTATCATATCGAAAGTTATCCTGACTGGGACAACAAGGAAATCAATTATCTGTATGATGAATTGCTTGAGCTTAGAATTCAGGACGTTAATCCGCGAAACGGCAATGCTATTTTTGAGGATAACAAACCTGTTTGGATTACTCGTAAGGTTTATGCTTCTAAGCTTATAAAGCTTGAAAAAGCCATCGAACTCAAGGACAGACCGGTTGTTGAGGTTAAATCGATTAATGGTTATGTAAACCCGGATAACACGGACTCGAAAGCGAAAATTCATCTTACCGTTTATAAGAGTTTACCGATTCCTGAAGACCCGACACAATCGAAATTCGTAAGAGTTAAGGTTGAGCATGTTGTCCACTACGACGAAATAATCAAGGGACAAACCAATAAACCTCTCGAAATTGATGGAATAACGTTTGATAAAACAAGCAAATACTGGAAACTCTTGCGCGACAAGAACATTACAATTGAATACGAGACATCGCTTAAGATAGTTGGAATTCACAGCATCGAATACAAATACGAAAAAGGAAGCACAGATACTGTAATGTATCTTGAAGTGAAAAACATACATCCTGATTTTGATGATAATTGGTCCTTTAAGCTTTATCGTAAAAAAGACATAAATGATGCCAAGTTAATCAGGGAAGCAGAGGAAAATGGTGAATCCAAACTTAATGAAAACGGCTTGAGAAAGAAAGCGCTTATCCCGAATAAACCTGAAGACAGACAATGCGGACCAAACAAAGACGAACGTAAAGAGCTTTTGAAAAAGATTAGAGATTTTGCGAAGAAACACGGTCAAAGTAAAAGATGGTACAATGACTATCCGTTCAAGTTTACAAGGTCTTTTGAGGATTTATTGTGGGAGTTCTCAATTGAGAACGAAATCAGGTTCTATCCTCGTTATTACATCAAGGAATTCCCGATTCTGGAAGAGTTTGACCAGTTGAGAAAGCTTGTCAAAGAGTTCAGATAATAAATTCGACATAAATTTACAAAGGCACGGAGAATTCTGTGCCTTTTTGTGTGAAACAGTAGATTGTTACCGGTATATTTCTATAATCGCAATTCTAATCGTGGGTCGACAGTGTCGTAAACTTAAACAGTCGAGGATTGACAGGTAAACCTGTTTTTACTCGCTATATTGTCAGTAGGACTCAAGAGTTGTTTGACCTAATGAAGACGTTGTAAACTTAAACAATCGAGGATTGAATGAAGGAATTTGGGAAAGAAGTAATTAACGCTGAGATTGATGCCCTAAAGCAGGTTGCAGATACGCTTGATGAGAGCTTTGACAGAGCAGTTGATGCAGTTTTGAAGTGTTCCGGCAACGTTATAATTTCTGGTGTTGGCAAACCCTGGTTTATCGCACAGAAGATAAGTGCGACGCTCGCGAGCACGGGTACGCTCTCGTTTCCACTTCATCCCGCAGATGCTTTGCACGGAGATATCGGCAGAATTAGGCATGATGATGTTATCGTAATTCTTTCGAATTCGGGTTCAAGCGACGAAATAACGCGCATGATACCGGTGATTAAGCAGTTTGGAGCAATTATGATTGCCATAACGAGCAAGCTTGACTCACCTCTTGGCATGAAGTCGGACATCGTGCTGAACCTCGGAAACATTCACGAAGCATGTCCTTTGGGTCTTGCGCCGTCCGCCTCATCAACGGCATTGCTTGCACTTGGGGACGCTCTTGCGCTTGCAGTATTGAAAGCCCGGAATTTTACGAAGGAAGATTATGCTAAATATCACCCAGCAGGTGCGCTTGGCAGAAAACTCATGCTGGTTGGTGAAATTATGCGCGATGAGATTAGGACGCCGATTTTGAAGGAGAATGTGCTGGCAAAGGACGCAATCGGCGAAATCACCAGACTTCGTGCTGGTGCTGCATATATCGTTTCCGAAACTGGCTCGCTTATAGGGATTTTCACTGATGGTGATTTAAGGCGGAATCTGCAGGCAGGTACAGAATTTCTCAGCAAGCAGATTTGCGAATTATTAACCAAAAACCCGCAGGTAATTTCGCCTGACGCCCTTATTTCTGAAGCATTGAAAACCATGAAAAAATTCAGAATCGATGAAATTCCGGTTGTGAATTCGCAGGGAATTTTACTCGGACATATCGACGTTCAGGACATTCTCGACCTCGGTCTTGCACTTGATTAGGCAATAATCGTTAATCAATCATCAGCATCGGGTTCAATAGGCACACGTTTTAATTCTGTTCCGATGCTAATGAGTTTCTCGACTTTTTTCTCCGCTTTGTGCAATAAACCTTCGCAAGCCTTCGAAACTTTTATGCCTTCTTCGTATAGAGTGATTGATTCATCAAGCTCAAGCTGACCTTCCTCGAGTTTTCCCACAATATCCTCAAGCCTGCTCACCAAATTCTCGAATTTCTGTTCCTTGTTATTATTGTCAGCATTATTGCTCATGCGTTCCTCTCAATCTTTCTCTTTTCTGGGATAACCAAATCTAAACCGCGAAATCTTCCATGTTTCATTATTGAAAACATTGTAAGTAAAATATTTTTTCATGCCGGCATCGTAGATAATCTGTCCTCGAACCGCCGGTGGTTTCTCAACAGTCGAGAATTTCTGTACCTCGAATGAGCCTCTGTCGAGAAACGCTTTAATCTTTCGAGCTTCCTCGTGATGCTTTCTTTTTGCGAAATATTCGACATCGCACATTGAAACCGCCTGGTAAATATCATCGTTTGCCAGCACATCAAGGAATTCTCTGGCTTTTTTCTCAGAATAGTTTTTTCGCATAACATCTTTTGCAAACTGTTTGAATTCGTCTGTAAAACCGTTCTTTTTAATATTTTCACTTGCTCCGAATATCATACTGGTTAATTGCTCCTCAGCAAAACTCTCCATGTCGCACAATTCATACGCTTTATCAAATTTAGCGTCTTGAATAAGCGATAAATGCTCCCTGACAATATCTTTCGCATCACCGACCATTGAAAGCAGAGGAATCAGAAAGCTTGCGATGATGAGGATAATGACCCCGAGAATGCATCCTGAGACATACCACAAAATTCGTGGTGTTTTTTTCTTGCTCTCGTTTTTAAGAAGCTCCTGAAGAACTGTTGCTGCAGCCCTTTTGGCTCTTAATGCCTGCTCAGGCGTAAGTTTTTCTGCGGATTCATCCTTGGAATCAGTATCTTTTTTCGTTTTATCCGCGTTGTAAAACGGTCCGCCTTTAATCATAATTTCCTCGACAATTCCGCAATTAGTATTAACAATAACTGTGTAACTTAAATCATAATGAAAAACATGAATAAAATCAAACTACTTGTGATGATATCCGGCGGAGGTACAACTCTTTTGAACCTGCTTAATGTTCAAAAGCGTGATGAACTAAATGCCGAAATTGTTTGTGTTATCTCGTCAAAAAGGAAATGCGATGAGAATTCTGAAGTGATAGGGAGATGCGAAACAGAACTAATACCTGTTCGATACGTTGTTCAAAACGAATTTGAGAATCGAGAAACATTCTGGGATGCACAAAGTAAAACAGTTGATGAATTCGCGCCAGATTTGATTGCGCTTGCCGGTTACCTAAAATTATGGCTAATTCCCGAAAAATATCTCGGTAAGGTGATGAACATTCATCCTGCACTTCTGCCGAAATACGGCGGAAAAGGATTTTACGGAATGCGCGTTCATGATGCTGTGCTGGAAGCAGGTGAGAAAGAATCGGGCTGTACGATTCATTTTGCGAACAACGAATATGACAGCGGTCCAATAATTTTGCAGAAAAAAGTGCAAATTTTTACGGATGACACTGCGGAAGTGTTGAAAAAGCGAGTTTTCAAACAGGAATGTGCTGCCTACCCTGAAGCCATCAACCTTTTTGCTGACGGTTGCATTAAAATTGAAGGAAATATCAACACTGGCACAGTCAAAATCATCGAATAACATGTCTGAATTAGTGCTTTATTGTCATTCCCAACTTGATTGGGAATCCAGAATCCTCGATATTCAGAATACTATCTGGATTCCTGCTTTCGCAGGAATGACACTGGAGATGTTCTGAGGAATTGGTTACGCGCAAATGCTGTTATGTTCATCATTGTTTAAAACAAACCAACCCTTACCCGAATCAACCGTTAAATCTAACAACAAAATTATTCATGGGAAATATCGATAGAAAGGATACGAAATGTACCTAAATAAGAATTTGCTGGCGATTTTTGTCATCTGCCTCGGATTTCTGCCGTTGATTGCTCAAGACGAAGCAACTACACCAGACGATGTTGACGATTCTATGGGCGTTTACGAGGAAAATGAAGATGAAATCATAATAAAATTCGCAAAAGAAGCACAACTTGAATACTTCATCAGACTTGTTGCTAAACAGACCAGGAAGATATTTATCTATGACCCAGTTAGCGTCAGCAACCTGAAAGTATATATTCTGGCGGATAGAATCAGGATAAAGAAGTCGGCGCTTTATGCCCTGTTGCTTGCCTTGCTGGAACATCAAAAGCTAACCATCACCCATTATGGCGAGAACTCGGATGAAACCGTTGAAATCTACAAAATTGAGCCGATTCTTGAAGCAGTATTAGATCTGAAATTTCGAGACGGAGATGCGGATAATCTCAAGGAAAGAGCGCAAATTGCGTCCATGATAGTTCATTTGAAATACGCTGAGCCTAATTCAGTCGCTCGCGCAGTAAAAAGTCTAATTCCACGGGATTTCAATGTTCAGGCAATTATGAGCACCGGATTAAACGCTGTAATCATATCAGGCATGGAATACCAGATAAAAAATGTATCTAAAATGATTGCTATGCTTGATAAACAGGGACCCAAGCTTGACCTTGCAGTAATTCCGGTTCAATTTGCGGACGTTGCGGATTTAGCAACCAAACTCAACGCGCTCGTGAGATCTGCGCAGTTGTTCAGAAGACAAATGGGAGGACGTCAAACTTCCACCACCGAAAATACCATAAGCCTCGAATCGGATGAACGAACAAACTCGATTATTGTTCAGGCAACCGAGGAAGATATTATGCTTGTTCGTCAGCTTGTTAAACGACTTGATATATTTATGCCAGAAGAAGATGCTAGCAAAATTCAGATATATTTCTGCAAACATACTACTGCGGAAGAGTTGGCTGAAACTTTGAATTCATTGAATCTCAGCGATTTATTCAAGGAAACAAGTGCATCAAGCTCAAGCATGAGAGTAGATCAGTGGTGGCGAACAATTTATGTTGAACCAAGATTTAGAAATCCGAACCAGCAGGATGAGCAAGAAATAAAAATCTCATCTGATGAACGCACGAATTCGCTGATTGTTACGGCACGTCCCGACGATTATCTCGAAATCAAAAGACTCATCGACAATTTAGATGTACGAAAGCCTCAGGTAATGATTGAGGCTGCGATTATCGAGGTCAGCGCGGACCACAACCTTGAAATCGGCATCGAATTGTCCAGTCTGGGCAACCCGAAAGATGGCGAACTCAGAGGTTTTGCCGGTACATCATACAGTCTTTCGGA
>JAIOTL010000155.1 GCA_021106775.1 Planctomycetota bacterium
ACCACTTACAATGCGTGATGGGGGTGCATTGTTTGCATGTTTTGTTTCAGATAAAAGCAAAGGAACAAAGACTTTTGCGCTTGTCAGGAAGGTTCGACGCACGGGTTTGATAGAAGTCCCGTACGGCATAACTCTTCACGAAGTTATCTATAACATCGGTGGAGGTACGCTGAAGGATTTCAAGGCAGTGCAGACGGGCGGACCATCTGGTGGGTGTTTGAGTGAAGACCAGCTTGACCTGCCCATTGATTACGAATCGTTGCAAGATGCCGGTTCAATCATGGGTTCAGGCGGACTCATTATCATGGATGCCCACACTTGTATGGTTGATGTAGCAAAGTATTTCCTGAATTTCACTAGTCAGGAAAGTTGTGGAAAATGTACTCCGTGTCGTATCGGTACACGTAAAATGGTCGAAATTCTTGTAAAAATTACTTCTGGAAATGCTGTTATGACTGACCTTGATTTGCTCGAAGTGCTTTCGGACACGATAAAACAAGGTTCTCTATGCGGTTTAGGACAAACTGCACCTAATCCCGTACTGACAACGCTCAAGTATTTCCGAGATGAATATATTGCGCATATTGAGGATGAGCATTGCCCAGCAGCGGTTTGTCGAGACCTTGTTGAGTATCGGGTATTATCGGATAAATGCACAGGCTGTCAACGCTGCGTCGCTGTCTGTCCAACAGGCGCAATTACAGGACCTCGCAGTGAACCGCATAATCTTGACCTCGATAAATGCATCAAATGTCGTGCATGTTACGAGATTTGCCGCTTCGACGCTATCGCAGGTGACGCAATCGTAATCGAGTAATCAATAAATAAGGATAAATAATGGAAACAACTAAGATTGATACGGTAACCATCACGATAGACGGCAAGAAGTTTGTTGTGCCGAAAGGTGTTACAGTCCTGAAAGCCGCTCAACTTGCCGAAATTTACATTCCGACACTTTGTTATCTTGAAGGTGCGAAGGAGTATGGTGGATGTCGATTATGCATTGTTGATATAACTGGCATGCGAGGGCATCCAACTGCCTGTACGACACCTGTCAATGATGGCATGGAAATCACAACAAAAAATGACATCTTACAGGGACTTCGACGTGAAATTCTCGAGCTTTTACTCTCAGAGCATCCATACACATGCCTTGTCTGCAAAGAAAAAGATGAATGCAAAGATTATATGCAGACAACGAAAAAAGTTAGCCTAACAACTGGTTGTAATTTCTGCCCGAATAATGGAGATTGTGAGCTGCAAGACCTTGTTGAATACCTCGAACTAAAAAGTGTGAAATACCCGATTTCATATAGAAACCTGCCTGTTACCAAAGACAACCCGTTTTATGATATTGACCATAATCTTTGTGTACTTTGCGGAAGATGTGTTCGAGTGTGCAATGACATACGAAATAGCGAGGTGCTTTCGTTTGTTGAACGAGGAAATAGTGCTATTGTCGGCACTGCGTTTAATGAATCACAGAAAGATGCAGGCTGCGAATACTGCGGCGCATGCATTGACGTTTGTCCTACTGGTTCCATATCTGAAAAACTTGGGAAATGGGCTGACAAACCTGATTCATCCGTAAAAACTGTCTGCACTCAATGCTCCGTTGGCTGCGACATGAACATCAATGTTGCTAACAATAAAATCATCAATATAGGTGCTGCTCCAGGTCCACGTATAAATCCTCATCAACTATGCGTTAGAGGACGTTTCACCATCGCCGATATTGTCAACCATCCAGAACGTGTAACTGTGCCGATGATTAAAAAAGGTGAGAAATGGATTGAAGTAACCCATGACGAAGCAATAAAATATACTGTGAGTAATCTGGAGAAGTATCGGGGGAATCAATTTGCTGCAATCGGCTCTGCACAATCAACAATGGAAGATAATTTTCTTCTGCAAAAGTTTACTCGAAAAGTGATGCGTTCTAACAATGTTGACTTATTTTCTTCATTTTATAACCGTACATTATTAAAAAGTATTCATGATTTTTATAGTGTTTTTCCACCTAAACAATTAGATTTTATTGAAAATGCAGATGCTATTCTAATTATTGGCGCAAATGCTTCTATCACTCATCCGATACTTGAACAGCACGTTCGACGAGCCAGTAGAAATTGGAAAAAATTAATAGTTTGTAATCCTTTATATTCCCGTTCATCCTATTTTGCATCCCAGCATATTCAGTATAAACCAGGAGAGGAATACACATTTTTACAAATGGTTTTGTCGGAAATGGTAAAATTTGCATCAAATACTAATAATACCGAGTTTAAAAAGATTTTCGACAGATTTGATTTAGCCCATGCATCATCAATTTGTGGCGTTAGCATTGATGACTTAAATAAGATTATTGAAACATTAAATAGCTCTGATAAAGTTGTGATAATTGCTGGTGATGGCTTACTCAGACATCCTGAAAACGAACATAATATCTATGCATTACAGAATTTGCACATGATGCTCATGAATCCTAACAATTGTTCAACACATTTTCTACTTGGTGATGGAAATCATTATTCTGCAGCATATCTTGGGATGCATCCCGATTTTCTTCCAGGATTTACACCAATTGATGATGAGGAAAATATTAGTAAGTGGAGTGAGTCCTGGAAATCTCAACTTACAGACATTGCTGGTTTAACAACCAATGAAATAATTAATAATATTTCTGAAGAAAGTATTACGACTTTATTTTTAGCTGGTGATTTACCTTCTAACAAAAACCTAGAAAATCTAAAATTCTTTGTGCAGACTAATTATTTCTTAACTGATACTTCCAAATTTGCTGATGTTTTCTTCCCGCTTACCCATCCAGCTGAGTCTGATGGTCATTTTACAACACTATCCGGAGAAGTTAAGGAACTTTCGACAAACATTAGTGTCAATGCAAACATTAGAACTGTAGCGCAATTAATATCACAGGTTTCACTTTCAATGAATGAAGATAGTTTTAATTATGCATCAACTCAGTCGGTTTTAGATGAAATAAATTCAATTAATAATAACAGTGAACAGATAATAGATTCAGGTTGTAAACCTGTGAAAGTAGCAATATCCCTTAAACAGAGAGAATTTCCATATTCTATAATTGTTGAAAATAATTATTACCACCTTATGGGCAATTTATTATCAAATGTTATAAAAAATATGAAAATAATCCGTGATGAAGGAATTCTTGAAATTTCTTCCGAACTTGCGGAAAAGCTGAAAGTGCAAAACGGAGATAGCGTAAAAATTACTACGGAATACAGCAATGCGATACATAGAATTAGAATAGATTTCGATTTAGAGGGTGATTTGGCTTATTTCCGACCAACTTGGAAAGATTTGAGCCTTTTTACTCGAGGGTTAAATATCAACAACTGCACTGTAAATTCTAAGATTGAAAGGGTGTAAAATGGCTAAAATATTAGAAAAAGAAATGATAGCACCTAACGTTCATGAAGTTGTCGTTTATGCGCCTGATGTCGCTGCTAAAGCAAAACCTGGTCAATTTGTGATAGTAATTGCTGACGAATTCAGCGAGCGGATTCCACTTACTATTTCAGACATTAATCCAGGTGCTGAAACGATAAGTTTCATATTTTTAGAAATAGGTGCTTCAACTCTCAGACTTGCTGAGCTGCAAAAAGGTGAAGAAATATTCTCTTTTACCGGTCCACTTGGCAGACCTTTTGAAATCGATAATGTCGGTGAAGTTGCATTAGTTGGTGGTTGTTACGGCATTGGCGGAATCTTTCCTGCAATTGAAGCGTTCAAGAATGCTGGTAATAAAGTTACTGTTTTTTTAGAAGCACGTGCCGGTTTTCTACTCTATTGGCAGGATAAAATCGAAGCTGCTGCTGACAAAGTAATTTATTCAACAGGAGACGGTTCTGTTGGAAATAAGGGACATTCGCATGATGCTTTGAAACAATTATTGGACAGTGGTGTGAAGTACGATCTGGTTATTGGTGTAGGGTGTACGTTTATGATGTATAAAATATCTGAAGCAACGAAGCCTTTTAATATTAAAACTATTGTTAGCATGAATTCTGTGATGATTGATGGTACAGGCATGTGCGGTGCGTGCAGGCTTGCTGTTGACGGTAAAACAAAGTTTGCATGTGTTGATGGTCCGCATTTTGACGGTCATAAAATCGACTGGGACATTGTTCTCGCAAGGCGAAAAGCATATTTAAACGAGGAAATTATTTCACACGAAAGGTGGTAAAATGGCAAAGATTAGTCCGAAAAAAACTATTATGCGTGAACAACCACCACACGAGCGGGTTAATAATTATGATGAAGTGCCTTATGGATACTCGCCTGAAGAAGCTGTGTTAGAGGCAAATCGTTGTATTCAGTGCAAAAAACCTTTATGTATTGATGGTTGTCCAGTTGAAATAGATATACCAGCATTTATAAATCTAATTGCCAAACGGAAATTTAAAGAAGGAATTGCGAAGATTAAAGAGAAAAACATATTGCCTGCTGTGTGCGGACGTGTCTGCCCTCAGGAAGAGCAATG
>JAIOTL010000305.1 GCA_021106775.1 Planctomycetota bacterium
AAGGTGCAATGGCATATCTCAAACAGCAGTACAAAGTTCTGATAATCTTCTTCCTTATTGTTGGTGGACTGCTGGCATACCTCGCATTTGTTGACGGTTCACAACATAAAATCGTACCCTTTGCATTCCTCACAGGCGGATTCTTCTCAGCATTGTGTGGTTACTTTGGTATGCGAACCGCAACATATGCATCCGCAAGAACAGCAAACGCCTGCATTGACAAGAAAAACGGACTAAATGCCGGTCTCAGGATCGCGTTCCGTGCAGGTGCTGTCATGGGTATGGTCGTTGTAGGTTTCGGATTGATCGACATCAGCGGCTGGTTCCTTCTTCTGAAATTCGGCGTACTCGGTGATATGCATCTTGAAGAAATCACCGTCGTAATGCTTTGTTTTGGTATGGGTGCATCATCTCAGGCGTTGTTTGCACGTGTTGGCGGTGGAATTTACACGAAATCAGCTGATGTCGGTGGAGACCTTGTCGGTAAAGTCGAAGCTGGTATCCCCGAAGACGACCCACGCAATCCCGCGACAATCGCAGATAACGTTGGAGACAACGTAGGCGACGTCGCTGGTATGGGTGCTGACCTTTATGAATCATACTGCGGCTCGATTCTTGCGACAGCGGCACTTGGTGTTGCAGCAATCGCAGCGTTTTTCAACGCTGGCATCGAACTTCCCGCAATCGGAAGTATGGTTGGTGCAGAACTTAAACTTGCATGGCAGACAAGATTACTCGCGCTTCCGATGATTATGGCAGGTGTTGGAATTATCATCTCCATCCTCGGTATATTTATGGTTAAAACGAAGGAAGGCGCAACATTCAAACAACTTCTGCGCGCACTTGGCATGCCAATCTGGATAACATCGGTGCTAATCGCTTTGGCGACAGTTGGTGTTACTTATTTCCTTTTCGACGGCAATTATATGGGTATTTCGCTGTCCGTTATCGTCGGCTTGTTCGCAGGTGTCTGGATTGGTAACAGGACGGAATATTACACTTCATACGACTTCAAACCGACCCAGGGTGTTAGCAAGCAGACTGAATATGGTCCAGCAACGGTGATTATCGATGGTATCGCAACCGGTATGTGGTCAACAATCTGGCCTGTCGTAACAATTGCTGGTGCGATTATTCTAGCGTTCGGCTTCGCTGGCGGTTTCGAACATGCAGCCATGGGACTTTACGGTGTGGGTATCGCAGCAGTCGGTATGCTTTCAACACTCGGTTACACACTCGCAACAGATGCATACGGTCCTATCGCTGACAATGCAGGCGGTAACGCAGAAATGAGCGGTCTTGAGCATACAGTTCGCGAAAGAACTGACGCGCTTGACTCACTTGGAAATACTACCGCAGCAACGGGCAAAGGTTTCGCAATTGGTTCCGCTGCCCTCACGGCAATGGCACTTATCGCCGCTTACCTCGAAGAAATCAGAATCGGTCTGATTCGTGCCGGTCAGGAATTTATCACCGTCGCTGGTGAACAGGTTTCGACCGCAACCGCACAAATCAGCGATTTCACGGATTATTATCAAATTTCAATTATGAATCCGGTTGTACTCATCGGCTTGTTCATGGGTTCTATGCTTGCATTCGCATTTTGCGCAATGACAATGAAAGCCGTCGGACGCGCCGCTGGCAAGATGATCGCAGAGGTTCGTCGTCAATTCCGCACAATTCCCGGCATCATGAAATATGACCCAGGCATTGATACTGATGAAAACCGCAAGCGTAGACCGGATTATGCAAGCTGTGTCCGCATCGCAACAGCAGGCGCGCAGAGAGAAATGATTCTGCCGTCGCTGATGGCTGTTACCGTTCCGGTTCTTGTTGGCTTGTTGTTCGGGACAGCGGCAGTAGTTGGATTGCTTGCAGGTGGTCTAACTGCAGGTTTTGTACTAGCAATCTTCATGGCAAACGCTGGTGGCGCATGGGATAACGCGAAAAAATGGATTGAAATGCGCGAAAAACTCACCGCTGCCGACATTTGGAGCGATGAGCCGGAAGCAAAAGCGAAAGTTGCACAAGCAGAAAAACTTCTCGGCATGAGCTTCCGCGAACGTTTCCGCAACTCGAATCCTGAGAGAATTGTCGATGAAGAAAACAATATCAAACTCAAGGATGTCTGGGAAACTCCTGAGCTGTTCATGAAATATGCTGAGCAGGAATGGGAAAACCGCCCGACAATGATCTGTGATGGAAAAAGCTCGGACAATCATAAGGCGGGTGTTGTTGGCGATACCGTTGGCGACCCGTTTAAGGATACGAGCGGACCTTCGTTGAACATTCTCATCAAGCTTATGTCAATGGTTTCGGTTGTTTTTGCTGGTCTTACCGCAAAATACGGCGACCATGTCCGCGAATGGTGGCAAAATGCGTTCACAAAGCAAAATATGTGGGTTCCAATTGTCATTATCGTAGGCATTGTTTTCGTTAGCATCGTGATTAAAATGCTACTCAAGAAGAAACCCATTGAAGAAGCGGAAACTGCAGAAGCGTAACGTTTCACAAAGTTTTAAAAAGTAAAAATGCTCCGGGTGTTACAACTCGGAGCTTTTTTCAATATATTCTCTTGTTCCCAACTTTGTTTATTGCGAAACGGAGTTTCGCAGATAAGTTCATTCCCAAAGCGGACTTCGGGAACGAGAAAATATTAGTAAACAAGATTAATGTATGCGCTGAAGGATGAAATCCGTTAGGATCGTTAAATCTTCACATGCCTTGTCAATCATCCCACGCTTGCCGACATGCGTTTTCAGCACTAAATCGCGGATGAACTCGAGTTCAGCACTGGCAGCAGCGGTCAGCTCACACGCAATTTCCTTGGATTTCTCAATGCCGTAAACCGCTGGATACGTACACTTATTCTTATCCTTGTCCTTGCCCACCTTTTTGCCCAGCTTTTTCTCGTCGCCGATTTCATCGAGAACATCGTCAATAACCTGAAAAGCAAGCCCCGTCTTCGTGCTGAAAACCTCCAGATGCTTCATTATCTCATCGCTTGCACCGGCAACCACACCACCCATCAGAACCGCAGTCTTGATAAGCGCACCTGTTTTACGCTCGTGAATAAAATTTAGTTTGTCCTTGGTCGGCTCTTCCTTCTCAGCAATAATGTCTGCGACCTGTCCGCCAAGCATCCCATCAATACCAGCACCCTCAATCAATAATGTCAAGAGCTTGTTCGTTACGTCGTTCTTATATTTCGTCAACAGCCCGAAAGCGTGGGTCAAAAACGCATCACCAGCCAACACTGCAATTGCTTCACCAAAAACTTTGTGCGAGGTTGGCTTGCCACGGCGTAAATCATCGTCGTCAATCGCAGGTAAATCATCATGAATCAACGAATATGTATGAATAAACTCAACAGCACATGCTGAGAACATTAGCTGTTCTGTCTTCGCACCACACAACTCACCACACAATACTGATAACAAAGGTCTGATGCGTTTGCCACCTGCGAACAAAGAATAACTCAACGCTTCTTCAATTATCATAATCTCAAGTGGTGCTTTTGGCAGATTATCCTCAAGCGCCTGAGTTATCAACTCGATTTTGTTACTTATTCTTTTGTTAAGCTCTTCAGTCGGCTTGTTTAACATCCTTGTGCCTTTCTAAACTAGTGCACTGTTACACTAATTATGCGTAAAAACGATAGGTTAGGCATCTTGCCTGACTCCTTCAGCATCACCAATGACAGGCTAGGAAGCCTGTCCTACCAAAACTTATAACTCTGTTACAGTGAACTAGTCCGCGATGATTTTCTGTTTCTTGCAAAAAGAATTGACAGAATCAACATCAGCAATACGAACGTTAAAATGATACCACGATGAAGCCAATTATTGGAAGTTAAAATGCTGTCAAAACGAATATTCAGGAAATTGTAAATGAATATAATCGTCAGCGAAATCGGCAGGAAAACCTTCATTATCAGTTCCCATAGAAATCCGGTTTTTATCTCGGAATGTTCATTAACATAATTACGCAAATCGTTAGTACCTATGAGCCAACCTGGGATAAAACATTGAACAAGAACTGCGAATATAACGCCAATACCGAGAATCAGCTTGTCAATGTCGTCAATCCAATGCCAATTCGTAATACCCGATAGCACAAATGTGATAATAAACCCGAAAAAACCGATGAATATTGCTGTGTCGCGTTTACCCCAGCCTTTCAGCTCGCGGAGAATACTTTGTATGGAGTTGATTAGCATCATAATAAAAATCATCGTGAAACATGCAAATGACCCAAATAATGAAAAACTGATAAGTGCTTTCCCGGTTGTTGAATCAGGCAAAACATCGCTTATTGCCCTTGGAAACACCAGAAAAAACGTTCCGATACCCTCAGGCTGAACATCGCGAAAATGCTCCGCAACATTGTTTAGCGTCCTGCCATCATGTAGTGCCTGACCTCCGAGCAAACTTGCAGATGCGAGAAACATTAAAAATAGTAGGAAAAATGACGTGATTACGATGAAAAGCGAATTGTTGGTAATGTCGTTTTCACGCGGTAATAGCGAGGCGGAAGCGATATGCAAACCCAGACCCAAACCTGCACCGAATATTGCTAAAGTGAAAGCGTCAATCCAAAGGTTGAAATTGTTAAGCTGAGACCAATCAGGATGTAACGCCCATGATAAGCCGAAGACACCGCCGTCAAGAGTAAACATGCCGAACCCCAAAAACCTTATCACAACAACAAACTGAAGCAGCAAACCTATGAAAAATACGGGTTTTAGAATCGCACCAATTGAATGACCACCTCGAACAGCAATTCCCGGAATCACTATCCAGAAAAACACTAAAAAGTATATAACTCCCCAGGATGGCAAACTCCATGTTTGAGAAGCGTTCTGGTAGCACATCGATAACATAAAACTTGCGGAATCCTTCGCCCATGGCAGTTCTTTCGAGACCTTAAAAAGTGATTGAAGTGATTCGCCTGTGAAAAGGATTGACCAGCAGAAGACAATCATCATGTAAAGTGCGACGATGCTCGAAAGTATCAGAACCCAATAACCGAACCAGCTGTTTTTCTTGTTCATTTGCTGTACAGTTCGAATCATTGCCCGTTGACTTCTCTGCCCTAGTGCAGACTCATAAATTAATAACGGCAATACTGTCAGTACTATTGCTATCAAGTATGCGATGAGAAACGAGCCACCGTTGTATTTCAGGGAATATGCAGGGAATCTCCACCAGAGATTTAACGCAGTTGTTACGCCCACTCCGAGAAATATGTAAATTCCACGATTTGCCCATCTCGTTTTAATTGGGTGGGAGACTTTGCGGAAAAGCGGAAATTTACTGTGCTTAAACAAACTGAATTTCATACTTAAACTTCCAAATACTCGAAAATTATTGCTTTAATCAATTCAATAATCAAATTTCATAACCGATATATAAAATAACGCAAATATTTGAAAAAAAGTACATTTAATACTTTTTTTTATATTGCCATCATAATCTGAACGGTTAGATTACTGGCAGATAAGACAAATTCAACGATTTACATCTAAATCATATGAGGAAACACCATGTTTTACTGGCGTAAGCCTTTCAACGCCGAAGCCGAAGCATCAGTCATCAATCAAGTCTTAATCGTTGCAGATAGATGCAAAGGATGCGGATTTTGCGTTTCTTTCTGCCCAAAAAAAGTGCTTGAATTTTCAACTGATTTCAACACAAAAGGCTATCATCCGCCGATAATTGCGAAAGACAAACAAACCGCGTGTATAAATTGTAAGCTTTGTGAACTGCTATGTCCTGAATTTGCGATATATTCAGTAAACGGAGCTGACCTTGAAGATGCATGTAAAACCGGTGAAGAAACTCGTAAAATCAAGGTCGCAGTCAGTTAATAAGCATATGTTTTCACAAATTTAATTAAACTCAACTAATTCATCAAAGAAAAAAAATGAAAGCAGACCCAAAGGGAGTTCTGAGCGGTATTCATTACCTTGACGGCGATCATGCATGTGCTGAGGGTGCAATTAGCGCTGGATGCCGATTTTTCGCGGGTTATCCAATCACACCGTCAACAGAGATTGCTGAACGTATTGCAGCAAGATTTCCGCTTGTGGGTGGAATTTTTATACAAATGGAAGACGAGCTTGCATCCATGGCAGCAATTTTAGGCGGCGCATGGGCTGGTAAGAAATCGATGTCCGTAACTTCTGGTCCCGGATTCTCGCTGATGATGGAAAATTTCGGGCTTGGAATCATGATGGAAGTACCATGCGTTCTGGTCAACGTTCAGCGTGGTGGTCCGTCAACTGGGCTTCCCACAATGGTCGGGCAAGCGGATATGATGCAGGCACGCTGGGGTTCGCACGGTGATTATGAAGTTATCGCACTTGCTCCTGATTCTCCTCAGGAAGCCTACGATTTCACAATCATAGCTTTCAATCTTGCCGAGAAATACCGTACGCCGGTGCTTGTAATGATGGACGAATGCGTAGGGCATATGACCGAGAAGGTGATAATTCCTGATGCTTCTGAGATTGACATTGTTGACCGGAAATATACCGACCTTTCACCCGCCGAATATAAACCGTACAAACCTGACGCGAATCTCGTACCGCCGATATGCGAAATTGGCACTGGTTACAACATTCACACAACAGGTTTGACTCACGATGAAAACGGATATCCTGTTATGTCCGAACAGACTCAAGCTGAGCTGATTCCACGACTCGTCAACAAAATCAAGCAAAACGCTGACGACATAATCATTGTCAAGGAAACGGACATCGAAGACGCAGATGTTGTGCTGATTTCCTTCGGCATCTCGTCGCGAGTCGCTCACGGTGCTCGGAGACTAGCGAAAAACAAGGGTTTGAAGGTGGGACATTTACGCCTCATCACCGTTTGGCCCTTCCCTGAAAAACGCATCAGTGAACTTGCCAGGCGCGTAAAAGGATTTGTGATGGTAGAGAACAATCTCGGGCAGGTCTTTTTGGAGCTTGAACGGGTTGTGAAAAACGATGCAAAATGCGTGCTGGCGGGGCATGCAGGCGGAACGGTACATAATCCGACGGATATTGTTGAGAAAATCGAGGAGGTGCTCCGTTGACAAA
>JAIOTL010000426.1 GCA_021106775.1 Planctomycetota bacterium
AGCGATATTGAGCAGATTGACATTACCAGAGCAAATGACCTGAAAAAGTTTATTGATAATTCCTCGACACGCATCTGGGCGATTTGGACGGAATTTAAGCTGAAATAAGGCAAATGAAATATTATGAGTAACATTAAAATTCATATCAAAATCAACCATGAAACAGGTTTGCGTGATATAACCATCGAATATGAATCTGATAAGGATTCGCTGCCAATTGAGCATGAACAGCGTCATATGGAAATTGTGCATGAGCTTGTTGATACAGGCGTGCTGAAGGCAGAGGATGTTGGTGAAATATCTGTTACCCGTATCGGTGAAAACACTCAAAGCACGTACATGACGGACGAAAAAGCACCCGGAAATCAAGAAGAAACCGGTATCGGTAACTAGTTTCATTAAAATGTGATAATGGTTTTGATGTTTATACCACCGGTAGCAGCAAGTTTGAAAGCTTTCGGGAAATCGTCAATTGTAAAACGCGCAGTAATTAGTTTTTCAACTTTGATTTTACCTTCGAGAAGCAAATTATAAGCATTTTTCACGTCGTCAGGACCGCACGAGTATGACGGAATCAAGTTTATCTCCTGAAAATAAAGTTTGAAATGCTCAACGTTCAGATTTTCACCTGTTGGAAGCGACATGAATGAAACGATATTTGCACCGGGTGCTGCACAATCTATACCCTGCAGAGTTGCCTGATGCGAACTCGGACCCACAATGACTGCGTCCGCTCCTCTGTTGTCTGAATATTTTTTTACAATCTGCGATAAATCAGTTTTAAGCGGGTTTACAATAGCATCAGCGTTAATAATTTCGTTAATTTTAGTAGCAAAATCGACTCGTGACTGGTCAATGTCGGACAGAATAACGCAAGCACCAGAAAGTTTGCACAACATCGCATTCAAAATACCCATAACACCAGTGCCAATGATTAAAACAGTATCACCCTCACGAATTTCTGCTTTTTTCACCGCTTTAACCGAACATGCAAGAGGTTCGATAAAGGTTGCGGTCTCAAAATCCATTTTATCATCGAGAATTGTTGTATCGTTTAGTAAGCCGTAGTTTTTTACCGCTACGAACTCCGACATTCCGCCCTGTGAAACAGTAAGCTTCTTCCATGTGGGGCATTGCACGTATTTTCCACGACTGCAGAAATGACAATCAGGCATGAGACAAGGTGCATGATGATGCACAAAAACATGCTGACCGATTTTTATATGCGCAGGAGCATTATTACCGATTTTATCGATAATTCCGACAAATTCATGACCTGGAACATAACCGTTGGGCTTTTTCCGAGTTTTGTCGTTGATGTACCAAGGGGTCAACTCACCTGTGCAAATTCCACACGCTTTAACGCGAATCAACGCTTCATCGTCGGCAAACTCTGGAATTGCAAGCTCTGCAACGCGAATATCATCAAAGGAATAAATTACACCTGCTTTCATCATCCCTCACTATTTTGTGCAAAAATATGTAAAAAATCTTAGACGCCAATATTTTAAATGCTGATTTTACAAGCATTTCAATCACACCAGAAATTAATTCTATAAACAATATTCTAATGAGATCTCGTTTACATACAATTGACTTTATATGAAATCGATTTTTTTGCAGAGAGGGGAAATATTCATGGCAGATGATAGTAACTTTATTGATGAACGAAAAAATGACGATAAAAAAACGACTGCAGGCGATAGAGACAGCATTTATGCCGATGACAGGTTCGAAGAACTGGGGAAAATCGCACCACATTCGCCAGAAGCTGAAGTTGCCCTTCTCGGTTCAATAATTCTTGATAATGATTGCATGCATGAGGTTGCCCAGCGAATAAAGCCTGAGGATTTTTATTTAAAACGGCATCAGCGCATATATGAAGCGATTCTCATGCTTTATGACAAATCGGACAATATCGATTATGTAACTCTCGACAACGTATTGAAATCAACGCATGGTAACGATGAAGCATATGGAGGGCTTGATTATTTAACTGAATTACCTGGCAGAATTTCGTACATTCCGAGTGTGAGCAATTATGTTGAAATAATACGCAGACATTCCGTAAGACGAATGATTATTAGGCTTTCTCGGCAATATATAGAAAAAGCGTATGACAGCACAATGGATGTATCTGAAACGCTTGACAGGCTTGAAGCGGAGATTTTCAGCATTACTCAAGGCGATTTTCAATCAGAAGTTTTTTCGATGAAAGATATTTTAGGTAGGATTCTTCAGAATTTGAAGATGTTTGAGAACAGCGAATCCACCATAACCGGTATGCCATCGGGTTTTAGTCGTCTCGACGAACTTACCGCGGGATTTCAACGTGGGGAATTGATTATCGTTGCAGCCCGACCGTCTATGGGAAAAACAACTCTCGCACTGAATATCGCAAGGCATGTAGCCGTCGAAATCAATAAATCGGTAGCGTTTTTTTCCTGCGAAATGAGTAATGAACAAATTGTGAAGAATTTACTCTCAGCACAGGCTCGGATTGATTCTTCGCGTATCAGACTCGGAAACTTCAGAGGTGACGATTATTCACGATTCTCACGTGCAACTGGCGAGCTTGGCGAAGCACCACTTTATATCGACGACACACCAGGTATTTCCTTGCGTGAACTTGCTGCCAAGACACGCAGACTCGTTGCTCAGTACGATATTCAGATGGTTGTTGTGGATTATCTTCAGCTTATGTCTCCACCGAAATTGAATAAGAATTCGAATCGCGAGCAGGAAATTTCGACGATTTCGCGTGGTCTAAAGGCACTTGCTCGTGAAATGAAAATTCCCGTCATTGTTCTATCACAGTTAAATCGTGATGTTGAAAAACGTCAGGGAAAGCAAGGTACTAATAAACCTAGAATGAGTGATTTGAGGGAATCAGGGTCAATTGAGCAGGATGCTGACGTGATAATTCTGCTTCATCGTGATTTTTACTACACTCGCAAGGAAGAAGACCAGAATAAAGCAACTTTGATTGTTGCAAAACAGAGAAACGGTCCTACAGGTGATGTGGATGTTGCATATCGTTCGAACTATATGCTTTTCGACAATATGACAACTCAGTACGGCGACGACGATGTTTCTCCTCCTTTTGATGATTATACGCCTGAAAATCAAACTATTGACGAGGATATGAGCTTTGAAGTGTATCCGAAATTGTCAATACCAACCGAAGAAGAAACTGACGATGACAATGATGAAGGATTTTCACAGCCTTTTGATAATTATGATGCAAGCGATAATGAAGACAACGATTTTTAAGGCAGGTAAACCTGCTTTTTTCTGCGTACCCTTTGCATATTTCACAGAATCACCAGGTTTTGCAAAGTATACAAAAAAACTTAAATCAGCAAGGCTAGACTGGTAAACCTGCTTTTACTACAGCATTGACAAAAGGAGCAGACTTTCTGCTTTATTTACAAACAGCTTGTAAAGCCCTTAAGGTCAGCTTGACAGGTCGAAAGAAACGCATGCTTACATGCCTTAATGAAAGTAATGTAACAATGCATCTAGGCAGTGTTTGAAAAATAGTTATGATTGAATTTTATCAGATTTGGGTGAGATTCGGAATTTCTAATTGAAGAACGCCGCAGGTGAAGCCAAAGCTTCATTGAGGACGTTTTGAGTGATGAAATATTGAAGATTGCATGAAGCTGGTAAAATGCACAAAAGTAGTTTTCAAACACAGCCTAGGATAAAATAAAGCGGTCAAGTACAGTGAAAAGCTCCTGAACGTTAATCGGCTTGCGAATAACCTCGCGGAATCCATAAGAAAGAATATTTTCGCATTCTTTGTCGGGAACGTAAGTTGTAACAGCGATAATTGGAGTAATTCCTGCTGTGTCATTTTTAACGATGTCTTTGTAGGTCTGCAGTCCGTCAATTTGTGATGAATTGATATCCAGCACTACAACATCAGGATTATAAAGCTTGAATTTTTCGATTGTATCTGCTTGATTCTCTGCAAAAACAACTTGATAACGACTTTTAAGCATTATCCTATATGAAGTTTTACTGAAGTTGTCATCCTCAGCAATGAGTACGACTGGAAAATTCTTGCTGACAATATTTTCGGTTTCTGGTTCTTCATCTTTTAAGTCGAATTTATCGAAAATATTACTGATTTTAATAATATCGTCAGAATTAATAATAAGCGGGATATTAAACCTGATAATTGAGCCTTTGTTTAATTCACTCTCAGCAAATATCTCACCTTTTAGGAGTTTGACGTAGGTTTTACAAATTGCCAGCCCAAGTCCTGAGCCTTTATATTTTTTTGATAACGAACTATCAAATTGTCTGAATTCATCGAAAACATACTTCAAGTCTTCCTTCGAGACACCAATGCCTGTATCAACAACCTCAAAATAAAGGTCATCATCAATTGTGTAAACCCGGATAATAATCTTACCTTCCTCAGTGAATTTCGATGCATTACCGAGAAGATTCATCAATATTTGATTGAGCTTTTTTTCATCAGAGATAACAATGTCGGGAGTTAAATCCTGCTCAATAACAACCTTAACATTCTTGTCCCTTGTCAGTCCGTTACCTATGATTTCGAGACTTTTAAGCATTTTCGAAATCGAGAACGGACTGAGCTGAATCTGCATTTTCCCAGCTTCAACCTTAGATAAGTCCAGAATATCATTAATTAATCCGAGTAATCTTTGACCGCTTTTGTGAATCACATCAATAGCCTGAAGCTGTTCCATATTGAAATTGCCAGTGTCAAGTAAAGACATCATCTGTGAAATTCCAATAATCGCGTTCAAAGGGGTACGAAGTTCATGACTCATATTCGCTAGAAATGAGCTTTTTGCTCTATTTGCTTCCTCAGCCTTCTCTTTTGCCTTTTCAAGCTCACGTTCATACTCTTTTCGCTCGGTTATGTCACGTATTATGGCAACAACATCTGTAACATTGGCTTCATTGTCGAATATCGGGAATGCTGAAATTTCTGCAAATAATTCGTTGTCATTCTTACCAATGTGAATATTGCCCGTCTGAAATGATTGTCCTTTGCTGAAAACGATTGAGAAAGAACAAGGATATTCATTTTCAAGACAAGGACTATCGTTTCTATGCAGAATTTCATAACAGTGTCTGCCAATTGCTTCTTCCTTGGTTCCGCCGTAAAGTTCAAGAAATTTTCTGTTTACATCCTTAATTTTCCTATCCTTATCGAGTACAACAACTGCATCTGTCATATCGTTGAGTATGTTTGTCAGGAAATCGAGCGTATCGGTTTGCATTTTCTCAACCCTTTTTCTCTCCAGGATTTCATTTCTGAGAGATTCATTAGATTTGAGAAGCTCAGAAGTTCTTAATGCAATATTCTTTTCAAGCTCATTTTGAGTTTCCCTAAGAACAGATTCTGTTCTTTTTCGCTCGGAAATATCCCATGCCAATGATATTACTGCAGGCTGATTATTAAATTCAGTGAATTTAGAATTCATCTCAAGCGGGATTTTATTACCATCTTTTGTCAAAAACTCAGTTTCAAAAACGATTTCCCCCTTTTTTTCAAGCTGGCTCATCTTTGTTTTGACAATCTGTTTGTATTCTGATGAATTGAGTTCAGAAGTTGTCAAAGACAGTAGCTCTTCGCGAGTATAGCCCAGTCTTTTACAGGCGTCGGTGTTAACGTGCAGTAATTTGCCTTCGAGGTTGTGAATGAAGATTGATTCACCTGCTTGTTCGAAGAGCATTTTGTATTTAATCTGGTTATTTTCGGTTTTATTTATCAGTTTTTTCTTACTAATTGCTAGTTGTAAAGTCGAAAGCAATGTCTCGCTTGTGTATTCATTTTTTAATATATAATCTTGAGCAGATGTATTTATCATCGCTTCAGCAAGTTCGTTACTGACTTTATCGACAAGCAAGATAACTGTAACTTTATCAAGTTTTTGCATTAATTCGAAGGTTTCGAGTTGGTCAGTGTCGCTTGATTCCATCGGATTATCACAGAAGCTATGTTTTCCCTTGCCTGTATCGAGAATTAAAGAGTGATTTGTTTCTAAATCGATGAGAAGAACATCAATCTGAATTCTGTTTATCGTTTTAATGGCTTCGTCTAAGGATATTGCTCTTCGTAAATTGATAATATGTCTATGTATTCCATAAATGGTATTCCTGATATTATCGTATTCTTGTTTGTTATCGGTAACAGTTAAAACATTAAGTGTAATTAGTTCCATATTTTTCAACTCAAACAAAGTTAGGATTTAACTAGTAAACTTTGATAAAAATTTTTCCATCTTTATGCTCAAAATGTCCTTTGTAACTAGATCGTTTAACACGATTGCCAGTTTGAAATCAATTAAATCGAACACGAATATTGTTGATTTTTCGGTAAATAAGAAAAGATCTTTAATATATTTCATACCAAGTTGATGGGAAAGCAGCTCAGAATTCCGTATTGCAGAATGGAAAAAATTTGTTAAGGCTTCGAAATTAATTGCAGATTCACTCAAACTGTAGTAAATTTCACCGGTGTTTGAAAAGATAATCAAAGTGTTCAGCCCATCAATTTCTTTGAATACGTCAACCGAATGCGAAATTTTAGTTAAGAGCTTGCTTTCATTTATGTCAGAAGTTTCTTCAAGGATTTTTGAACGAAGTCTTTTGGTTCTGCTTCGGGTGTCTTGTTTAGGTCCAGTTTTGATTTTTTTAAGATTTTTCTTTTTTGATTTGAAAAACCGTCTAACCTTTGCAACGAACGGATTAAGAAACACCGGCTTGACGATATAATCAGTAATTCCTTCTTCATATGCTTTTGTCATGAGGTCTTCATCGTCAAGCGAAGTAAGCATCCACATGTCAATATCGTTGGTTTCGTCATCGGATTGAAGTTTCCTGAGAACATCAACACCGCTCATTTCAGGCATGTTGTGGTCAATAATAATCAGATTGGGTCTTTCTCTGCGTGCAATGTCGATACCTTCATTTCCATTTGTCGCACCGATAAAATGTGCAGGTACAGATTCAATGAACTTCTTCATGAATATATGAACATAAGGGTCATCGTCAATAATAAGTACTTTAGCTTCGATTTCTTCAAACTTATCGTCGACGAAATTTTGTGATGGAAACAATGTATATAGCTGAGATGGGATAATATCCAGGTATTCGTTATTGATACAAAAATAAACAAGAGCCTTGGAAAAGCTTATTGCAGATTGATAACGGTTCTTAGGATTAATTTCAATTGATTTATTGATAATTTTTTCGAGTTCAGGATTAACTTCAGGCAGTAAGCTGGAAAGCTGCATTCTTTCATTGTCAACGAGTTTTTTAATAATACCCATGGGTGATTTATCTTCCACGGGAAATCTACCAGTAATAAGCTTGAAAAATGTGATACCAACAGCAAATATATCACCTTGAAAGCTGACTTTCTTGAAATTTACCCATTGTTCTACGGGCATGTACTCGGCAGTTCCGAAAATCTCATCTTTGAGATTTTTGTCGGTAGCGGTATTTAGCTTTCGAACAAGTCCGAAATCGCCGATTTTAACAGTTCCGTCCTTTGCAATCATCAGGTTGTCAAGCTTAATATCTCTATGTATAATTCCATGTTTGTGAGCATAATCAAGCCCGACAAGCGTTTGCAGGATATAACCAATTGCTTCCTTGATAGACAGTGGTTTTTCGCGTATCAATGATTTTAATGATGGGCCGTCAACGTATTGCATTACGATGTAGTGATAACCTCTGTCAAAATCGACATCGAAGACTCTAACAATGTTCGGATGATCCATCAGGACAAGCTGCTGGGCTTCGTTATAAAACTTTTCAATAAATTTTGGGGTGTCGTAATAAGCATTGTTCAAAATTTTAAGAGCCACTGTTGTATCGAGATTCATATGTTTTGCAAGCCAGACTTCGCCGTTTCCGCCGTCACCTACCCATTCTATTAACCTACATTTGCCTAAAACGTCACCGATTACGAATTCCATGATATTCCTAAAAAAAATTAATACAAAAGCTGACAACTTAGAATTCGTCAAAAAAAACTAAGAATTTTATTGGCAATATTGTGAATTTTTGTAACTCGATATGAATTATAACGAATTTAACCAATAATTTAAATCTTTTATTATATTATAATTGATATAAATTAGGGCAGTTAAACATGCTTTTCTCACTTGAACAGACCGGAAATAAATAAAAAAAATTTCAAATTGATAACAGGCAGTTGCAAAGAAAAGGTTCAAAGATGCAGTACAATAATGTTATAAAAGAAATTTTAGGGATGCGTGTTTAATAAGGATAAAATAAAGGAGTTTCGAATGAACGAATATAAAATTGACAGACTTGACGGTTTTGGTCGAAAATCTATTCACAGTATAATAAAGCAACAGAAATGCCTACTTACCTGCTTGTTATTATTGACTATTTTTATGTTCGTAGGATGTCCAGTTACAGAAAAAGAACCGATTGAAACGCCTGAAGAAAAAGAAAGTCTGATGTTGAGTGTGCAGGAGAAGAAGGACTATGAAGCAGCAATGACAGGCAATATTCACAAGTGCATCAAGTTTATTGAAGGTTATTCTGAAGGTGAGATGATGGACGATGTAATTGGGAGGTTTTTTGAACTTGCCAAAGCTGGTACATATGAAGATTGTGAAAAATTCATCGAATTATTGCCAAAAGATAAAAGAATCACGGAAATGAAAAAAATCTTGATTCAGAAGAAAGAGGAAGAAGATTTCGACATAATAAAAAGTGTTTTGGTAAAAGATGAACCCGAATATCTCGCTGAATGCGTGAAATTGTGTTACTCATTTTTAAAAAATTATCCCAAATCTACTCACAAAGTTCAGGTTATCGACAAGTTTTTCGAATATGTCAAAATCGGACCAGCAGCTGTTGGTAAACTCTTCATAAAAATGTTGCCTGAGGATAAACGCAAAGAAGAAATACTCAAACTCATTAACACAAAAACAGAGACCGAAATTTACACAAAAATACAGGAAAACACAATTACCGTAACAGATTGCGCACAATATCTAATTGATTATCCTGAAGGTAAATACAGAACCGAAATGGCGGATACGCTTTTCAAGCTTGCCAAAGCAAATTCCATTGAAGGCTGTGAAGCATTCAAAAAACTACTGCCTGACGATAAAAGAATCGGTGAAATCCAACAATTGCACACAGAACTCGAATACAAAGAAACACTTGTTATTTTCGATAAATTTATGCTTGGCAAAACGCTGAAATGGAAACTGATTCTCAAGGGTGGTGAATTCACGATAAATAAAGGTACATATGAAATCCTAAAGCCCATAATTATAGCTGAGAACGCAAAATTAATCATACAACCTGGTACAATCCTAAAATTCGCGCAAAATACTGAAATAATCTGTGAAGGAATCCTTAATGCTGAAGGGCTTGCAGAAGACAAAATAAACTTCATTGCTCTTGATGAAAACGCCTGGAATAACATCGTATTTCTGGGCAAAAAATCGTCTGAAAGTTTTTTGAAACATTCGATTATCACTGGATGTCAGGGAATTAGCACAAAACACGAAAGTCTTTCAAATTATTTAACCCTCAAAAACGAATATCTCATCGGAAGCGGGATTTTATGCGCTTTTGAAGCATCTCCTATGATTGAAAGCTGTGAGATTAGGAACAATAAAATGTCCGAATCTTTGTCGCTGTTGGGTGGCGGAATCTGCTGTTGGGGCAGTAGTTCACCAACGATTAACAATTGCAAAATAACAGAAAACTCATCAACATTTGGCGGTGGTATTTACATTTATGAGAAATCCGCTCCAAAATTGACAGATTGCATCATTTCATCCAATAATGCGGTTTCTTTCGGTGGAGGAGTTTGTATTACCAATGCAGATGCGACATTCACAAAATGCACAATTAAGCAAAATGTGTGCAAAAGTGAGGAAAAGCTTACCGGTGGTGGTGGTGTTTATTGCGCGAACTCGAATCCTGTGTTTGTAGAATCTGAAATCAGCGAAAACTCTGCGAATTCAGGTGCAGGTCTGTATCTTGCATCGAAAGCATCACCGAAGTTTTCGGGAACGAAGATAAATGGGAATAAGGCGGTATATCGCGGCGGTGGCATTCTCTGCACAGATGGCAATAAACCTTTGTTCGAAAAGTGTGAAATAATGAAAAATTCTGCGATAAACGAGAAAAACGTTGGCGGTGGTATTGATTGCATGGATGATAAAAGCAATCCCAAGCTTGATAAGGACACTGAAAACTCAACTAAGGACAACACACCACGCGATGTTTATCTTGAATAATCTAAGTGAATTGCATCCTGAATAAATTGCGTAATATTATTTTCTAATCGCATAAGCAAAACAGCTCATATTTGCTGGGTTGTAAGTTAAATTAAATAAATTTTTCCTCTAATTCCAGGTATTTTTGTATGTCATTGTCGAAATAATGAAGCAGTCGGCATGTCATATATATCTGGTTCAAGTCGAGCATTAAAAACTGTTGTATCTCATTGATTACGTGTTTTTCAAAGTTTTCCTTAGGTAAGATTTTATTTATCAATCCGAGTTCGAACGCCTCCTGTGCGGAAATATATTCTTTTGTAAGTAAAATTTCCGTTGCCTTGTTTACGCCGATATATCTTGGAAGCAGGAACGGAATCCCGCCGCTAGGGTGCAGCCCGAATTTCTTGTGTGTCAGCGCATATTTCATGTCTTCGGTTGTAAACCTGAAATCAGTTGCAAGGCTTAAACCCAAAAAGGGTGTAGCAACGCTTCCCTGCATCGCCATGACGGTTATTTTGTTCAGCGATAAGGTCAATGTGAGAAATTGGTTCAAAACATTGATGCTGCGATACCTTGCCAATTGTGTTTCCCTGTCCACGAATTTTTGTCTTTCGCCGATGTTTTCGTCAATGTCCTTGCGAATAATCTTTTTCATAAAATGCGAGTATTCATCCTCGCCAACCGAATCTTTCTCACAAATAATCAACATTGCTTTGATGTCTTGAGATTCCTCAGCCT
>JAIOTL010000103.1 GCA_021106775.1 Planctomycetota bacterium
ATTAATTTTCCGAGTAAAACTAAATTCAAACGGCGAAAGCTTGTTACCAGCATCGTCCGCCAGATAAATCTCAATCTTACTCAATCCATGTTTATACTCATCAAAAGGCATTAAATACAGAATATCCTCGATAATCGTAGCAACACCTGCGAATTTCTGCCCGTCAAGCATGATTACCAGACTTTCCTTGATTATCTTGCCAGTTGATTTCACCTTGAATTTCAGCGTCTGATTCGGCGTACCAATCTCTATGTTTTCACTAATTTTACCCATGAATCGAATTGCGATTTTTATGTCTGGCATTGAAAAGTTCAACGTTTTCAGGCTGAAATTCCCCGCGCTGTCAACTGCTTTCAATGTAATCTTATGCTCACCACCCGCTAAATCAAAGACATCAACATTATCAGCGAATTCCGTCTTCTTATCCTTGAAACTCGCAAAAGGTTTATCGTCAATCGCATACTGAAGCTCAGCTTCTTCATTTATCAGCGCGGTCAGAGTGATAAAACCTGTGTCAGCTAGCTCAGCATCAATTTTCGCCTCAAGAATCACAGGTTGAGTATCATCGACCTTAAAACTCCAGGATACATCGTCGGTATTACCCGAAAAATCCTCAAGCACAACACGCACATTGTGTTGAACGTCCTTTTTCAGTTCAGCAGGCAGGTTCAACGTAAATCCGTCTCGTGAAATCGCGCAATCAGCGGTAACATCAGCATCATCGATATAAACCTTAACTTTATCCGACAGAATCCCTGCAATATGCACGAATTCAGCAGAAACCGTATCAACACTCTTGTGATTCCCCAACGGAGTGATGTTTTTCAGTAATCGCGGCTTATAATCGAATGAAACATGAATATCAGCAAACGCCTGCTCACCCTCAACCTTCCAGCCCTGCGCGTAAATCCAATAAGTTCCCGGTGCTGGATTCGCAATAAATATTTTCTCATTAGGCGTCGGAGAAGTTGACTTCGTGCGCTCTTCATGCATCCCATCAAGCTTCAGGTTGCCATTTTTATCGAAGAACAAAAATAAATCCAAATCAAATCCTTCACTGCTGCTCTCGGTCTTTATCGCCAGAAACCGCGTACCTTCATCGATCCTGAACGGTCCGAACATCCAGGACGACTTCGGCAGAGGCGTTTCAGGGTCATCCTGCACAAAAACCTGATTCAAATAATGCTTTGTGCCCTTAAACACAAAATTTACTGGTTGCGCATATTTCATTCTCCCAGACGCATCACGAGCACGAATTAACAGACTGTATTTCCCAGAAACCACGGGTGCATTTAAATTGTCAGGAAATTTCAACGTAAATGTATCAAGTTCCGCATTAATGCTTTTCGAGCAGTCAATCCAGTTAATCCCGCCGTTAATGCTTCCTTCAAGATAAACCTGATTACTGTTGTCAGAAATCGCGCCGGTTATCTCAAATGTCTCATTCGCACCAAGTAAAATGTCCTCAGAATACTGACCGTCAAACTCAATCTCAGGTGCTTGTCCCGGAATCTCCAAGCTTAATTTTGCTTTCAGACGTTTGTAAATAAACAAACTCTCGGTATTCATCAGCACTGCAAAACATTCCTTTGGTACGCGAATATCTTCAAATTTTGATGGTTCGTTCAGTGTGATAATCCGAAAAGCGTCTGCAGCATGTCCCGACGTAAACTTCATATATTCAACTGGTGTAAACAGATACAGTTTCAAATTATCATCATTATTCACAGGATAGGGAAAATCTCTAGTACCTTGATAATTTGTCTGTTTTATTGTCTCAGAGTTGATTCTGAAAGGTCGAGAGGTTGTTGGATTTGGTGGAAACAGTAAGGATTTCAGCTCGGTAAGTTCAAAATCAATTTTATAGTCATTTTTACTCATTCTTGTTGAACTTACTCGATTCTGTCGATTTTTTACAAACCCAGGCACCCTAAGGGTAAGATTATAATTCTTGTTTTCCTCTATGGTGTAATATTGAATCCCAGCGGCGCCAGCAGATGAAATCGTTGCTATTGTGTATCCGTTCTTACTTCCTTTTCCGAGTTCAAGCAGAGCCTTGCCGTCTTTACCCGTTATCCGTCTTACTGATGTCTGATTTGCATCATTCCAATGCGATTTCGCATAGACTAGTGCTCCTTCGACAGGCTTGCCAGCAGAATCCTCCACTGTAACGTGAATTCTCGCAACATCCGTGTAACCTTTACCGGTTTTCGTGTAACCTGCAGTTTTCGGATTGTTCACCCGTGTTGTCGTTGGTACTGAATAATCATTTCCCCACCAATTATTTACTGCACCAATATTGGACCTGTGATTGAATTTTTCCGTCGAATTCCAGGGTGCATCCATGTCCAGATGATTGATATCCCAATGAATCCAGTCGCCAAAGCTATAAATCTCATTCCACTGATGGTCTTCACCGTGATTTGTAACAATTGCTGTGGGAATCAGCATACTTCTACCCACCGCAGCAGCGATAATCGACTGCTCGCCGCACGAGCCGTAACCTTTGTAATAAATCTGAATCGCCTGTAAATCTTGAGTTTTATAGCCGAAATGCATAAAAGAGTCAGCAAAAGACCAGCTCACGTACTCATGCGCTCGCTTCATCGCCTGCTCGAAGGTTTCCGCACGCTTTGCATAATCAATCAATCTGCGCTTGTGAAAATTATTAGTAGGAAATAAACTGCGCCAGAAATCCCCTTTCTCAGGATTCGCATAAATATCCTGTTCCTTCCGAAGCCATGTCAATTCATCTACTCCGTGCTCCTCCATGCTCTTATGCCAGTACTCGCAGTTGATTCGTGCTGGTATCTCAAACAAAAGCCGTGGATGCACAACCCACCAGTAATAAATATCCGCAGGAATCTGCTGCCATGTTCTATTCTCACGCAAATATTCAACCGTGGTTCTACCATCGTCAAGCTCAACGATTTTCGCATAACTAACCTGCTTGGCAACTTCGTAAATCCCCTTGGCGTTCTCAAGCAAAATATCATGCTGATTTAACTCAAACATCGTCCGCAAAACCGGCGCAGGAGTATTTGCCACGGCAAAAATGATTTCATCACGCAAATGTTTCGGTGCATCCAGAATCATTTTTTCGTATGCTTCACTCACTTTACCCATGCTGCGCACCAGCAAAGCTTTGTCATCGTTGCCAATTGAATCGAAAAACGCTTCTTTGTCCTCTGGCTTTTCGAATTCCTTCGACCAACCCATATATTCTTCGATAAAATATTTCATGATATTTTTTGTTTTTTTTGTTTTTTCAGATTCTAGACTATCGTGAAATTTTGGTTCTCTAAGATTCTCAAGTTCTTCCTTTAAGAAATATGGATTAAAGGTTGAAAAAAAGAATTTTACTTCACCTTCAGCATTCCCAACAAAAAAAGTCACACCTTCCTCATCCTCAAATATGCAAAAACGTGGGACAGCATATTCACCTGCATCTAATTCGTAAATTACATCATTTGTTTCGTTGTAATCGGGTGACACGAAAAACTTCACTCGACCATCAGCAAGACCTATTGCGAAATCAACTGTATCATCGCTGTTCAACATAGCGCATGTTAGAGCAGAATATTTCAGATCTTTCAAAGCTTCTATCAAATTCTTTTGCATTTCAATCTTTTCAGGTTCATCGAAGGAGATTTTGCCTGCGTTTTCGCTTGTATTTTTGCGCCAGACAAGCTGTTTCTTGCTGTCAAAGTACATAATATCGGGTTTCGAATCATCGTTGTAGTCAAAGAAATCTGGATATGCATCCTTCTCGAAATCGAATATTACGATTTCCTTCTCAAAGTCTGCGTTATCGTAAATGCGTAAATCACCAGCGGTATTGACAATGACTGACTCAACACTCTTATCACCATTTAAATCAAGCACAAACGGTATAGTAGAACAATCAATATCATCTTTCTTTATTGTTTTGGTTTTAGTAAATGTAGTCAGTTCTTTGGTCTCAGCATCGGGAATCCCAGTAAATACGTCGATTTCACCTGCTAAATTCCCAACATAAAGCCGATATTCAGTGTCGCTTACTTTCCACAGAAATGGAGCAGCAGCATATTCAGTTGTTACATTTATTTTCGGAGTAACTTTCTTGTCGTATGAGAAATACTTCGGTATATCGCCGTTTGCAATGTTTTCGCGGTAAAAAACACCCGTATCCGTAACATAAACAAAATCCTTGAGCATGTCCTGGTTGACATCGACGTAGGCACAGCAATTTACATCCTTTAGATTCAGCGTTTTCAGAATTTCTTCCGATTCATTCGCCTTGAAATATTCCTCAACCTTGATGTTTTCGAGCATTTCAGGGGTTGCTTGCTGTTTGAAATCAGGAGCAAGCTGTGCTGACAATGCTGAACCTTCACAAAGCACCAGCAAATCTTGCTTTTTGTCGCTGTTTACATCCGCAAACCCAATTTTCGGATTGTTCGCAAGCTGCAATTCCTTGAAAATCTCGTCAGTCGCATAAAAATCCGGTCCAAGATAGCACAAAACATGTCCTTCGCGAGTGCTAACAAACATATCTGCATAACCGTCAATATTTATGTCGCTGAAAACAAGCCAATATGGCGTTTCCTTCAAAATAGCAGCATTTAACTCGATTTTTGAAAGCTCATCGAGATTACGCCTGAGTCCAAGCTGCCAATCCGCAGGTACAACATCTTTAATTTTCGAATTCAATAACGGTATCGGCGAAGCAACAGCAGGTTCAATTTTGTTTTCTACGCTGTTTACATACCATGAAACAAACTGTCCGGGTGCGAGAATTGTTTCCTCAGTTAATGCAATCTGTTCGAAATTTTGGTTCATTTTGTCTGAAACCGTGTTATTATCGCCAGTCGCTAACACAAAAGTGCATAACAGAATAATCATCAATAATATTGTTACCCGCATTTTTTCCTCCAAAGACAATATTTTTTCGGATATTTTAGTTAATTTTCTTACGTTTGATAGTAATTTCAATTCGAAATAAGCTTTCAAGGAAATTCATGAACACACAATATGATTTAATATTTTTCGGCAGTGGACCAGGCGGATATGTAGCTGCGGTCGAAGCTGCATCATACGGGCTTAAAACTGCAATCATCGAAAAAGCTGAGCCAGGCGGAATCTGCTTGAATTGGGGATGCATCCCGACAAAAACGCTGCTCGATTCCGTTAAGCTTCTGGACAAAATAAAAAAAGCTGACAGATTCGGCATTTCTGTTCCAAAAAACGACATAACTTTCGACCTTGACAAAATTGTGAAGCGTTCGCGAGATATGTCCGCCAAACTTTCCAAAGGTGTTGAATATTTGCTTAAAATTAATGAAATCAGTCACTTCGCAGCACAAGCAACGTTTCTTGATGCGCATACATTGAAATTGGAAGCTGTCGAACGCACAAAAGATATGCTGCCTGATTCAATTTCTGCAAAATATATAATTATTGCAACCGGCGCAAGTGCTCGTGCGCTTCCGGGGATTGTGCCTGACGATGAGCGCATAATTACATATCGCAAAGCAATGGTGCCAACAAAATTACCAGAAAAACTCGCGATTTTGGGTGCAGGTACAATCGGCGTTGAATTCGCATACTTTTATAATTCGCTTGGTGTTGAAATACACTTGTTCGAAATGCTGCCAAGAATTGTGCCAAATGATGACCCGCAAGCATCTGAATTGCTAGCTGCGGAATTTAAACGCAAAAAAGTTAAAATTTACCCATGCACAATGGTTTCTCAGGTTGAAAAAACAGAAACTGGCTTGAAGTTGACATGTGAAGCAGCGTCTAAGGAGAAGGATGCCCAAAAGATAAAACGTCCTGATGTGCTTGAAGTTGACCAGCTTTTGGTTTCAGTCGGTGTCGCGCCCAACACAACCGGTTTAGGGTTTGAAAACGCAGGAATTGAACTGGACAAGGGATTTGTGAAAGTTGACAAAACCAACGCCAGCTATCAGACGAATGTGTCTGGTATTCATGCCATCGGCGATGTATCGGGTATGCCGCTTCTTGCGCACAAAGCATCTCACGAAGGAATCATCTGCGTTCAGTGGATTGCGCACAATGAAGGTAAACGCAAACACGCGCCTAATCCTATTAATTACAACCTTGTGCCGGGTGTTACGTTCACAGAGCCTGAAATCGCAAGTGTTGGAATGAACGAAGAATCAGCTGTAAATGCTGGTTTCGAGGTTAAAACCGGATTTTTTCCTTATTCAGCGAACGGCAGAGCAGCTGCGATGAATGAAAAACGCGGCTTCGTAAAGCTCATATTTGATAATAAAACTGAAAAATTGCTTGGCGGAGTCGTTGCAGGTGCAAATGCCGGCGAGGTGCTGTCAAATATCATCTGCCCCCTAAACATGAATGGGAATCTTGAACGCGTCAAGGAAATTATGCTTCCGCATCCATCACTCGCAGAGATGATTACCGAGGCAGCACGAATCGCCGACGGCACGAAACTTATGTAATATTTAAGTTGTGTGATATAATTTTTTGTATTTGTTTCTGATTTTGTGAAATTTTGAGGTGATGTTATGGATTACGGCAAAATTTTGACTCTTAATGAATTTGTGACGATTCGGGAAACTCAGGATTTGGGACAGATTGTAGCGACCTCAGGCGGATTTGACCCGATTCACCCCGGGCATGCAAGCTGTCTGATTGAATCCAAGAAACTTGGCGAAACTCTCATTGTGATTGTAAACGGTGACGGATTTCTGCGAAACAAGAAGGGGAGAGCTTTTCAAGACCTTGAGACGCGCTGTTTCATTGTTTCATGTGTGCGAGGTGTTGATTTTGTTGTAGGTTATGAAACAAATACAGACATGACCGTTATTGAGCCCTTGCGTGCTATAAAACCGCACATTTTTACGAAGGGTGGTGACAGAACGGATATCAGCAACGTACCTGAATATCATATTTGCCAGGAAATGGGTACGAAATTTGTTGCCGGTGTTGGATTGCCGAAAAAATGGAGCAGCTCAGATTCACTAAAGGATTGGGCGCAATTTACGATAAATCGGCGTGTAATTGTGACTAATCTTCCTGAAGACACGGAAACTGACGAATTGATGAAGATTTTTTCTGAGTATGGGTCGGTTACGAATGTCGAACTGCGGAATCTTGCGGACAGTTTAATCGGCTTCGTTACGATGCACAATATTGAGCTGGCAAAAGAGGCAGCAATAAATCTCAGTTTGTATGAATTGCGCGGAAACATCATCTCAACAGTCGTCGAAACGTAACTGACTGTAGAAAAAGTTATTTACCGATGCAGAAGTCGCTAAATAAGTATGAGAGTGTTTCGACTTCCAGCGATGTACCGGTCATTTTACCTACAATTCTTAGAATATTTTTCAAATCTTCAGTAAACATTTCAAGGTTTTCATATGAAATATCGGTGTTGATTAATTCGATAAGCCCTTGCTGAGCCTTTGTCAAAACAGATTTCTCTCGAGCAGATACCGAAATAAAATCACCTGAACGTTCAGATTCAAGCTTTTGCACAATTCTCTTTTTCAGCATTCCTATGTTTTGCCCGGTTTTCACGCTAACCTCAAGCAGATCTGCAAATGATTTTTTATCTGATATATTCTCGTTTTGGTGCAAGTCCGACTTTGTCAAACAAAGGATTATGCGAGATTCATCAAC
>JAIOTL010000433.1 GCA_021106775.1 Planctomycetota bacterium
GCTTTCACTTCGCCGGTCTTACAACATGCTGCCCAAAAACACGACCGAAATTATTGGAGCAAAAATCACCGATGTTCTCGGGCAGTTTTATTTCGAGGTTTGGAGCGCGTATCTCCAAAGCGAGAGCATAACCGAGGAAAACCAGGCGGAAGTGAATGATTTGCTTGCGCGTGCTTTGCAGCTTTCAAAGTTTGTGCGTGATCAGCTTTATGAGTTTATTATGGAGTACATTGAGGAATATCCTGACCTGGAAGTGTATAAGCTTCTACCATTTTACCTGACCGCCAAAGAGATTTATCCTGATTGGGCACCAGCGAGACGCTGGCTTGCGGATTATTTTAGGGCGACTGGCTCTCAGCAGTCTTGGGAAGCGGAATATTCTGCTCTTCTGGAATGTACGCAGGACGAGGAAGAATGGCCTACGCTGAATCTTGAATGCTCGCAAACATATCTGCTTTGGGCGTCGTACGGATTACGAAAATTGCAGAATATGCAGGATGCTGAAGAAATCAAGAAGCAAATCCGCGAAATTCAAAGGCTTTTCGAGAGAGCGCATGAGCATAATGAGGTTTTTGCACGTTTTAGTGAATCGAAATTTTTGTACTGGCAGAACCGCTCAATTCTATATCAACGCTGGGCAGACCTGCTTGTCAACATAAATGACGAAGAGAATTGGCTTCTGAAGATAAATGTCG
Source organism: Planctomycetota bacterium (assembly GCA_021106775.1). Next base: position 696 of record JAIOTL010000433.1, read on the forward strand.
CAATTGAGTCCTTTGAGAAATATTTGTCGCTGGAAACTATTGACGCCAACAACGCTGCATTAGCTTCGCTTTATCGCAGTAAATTCCTGCATCTTTGGCAGAAAAATCATGCGAAATGGTACGGAGATTATGCGAATTGGGAGCAAAATTCCGATGTTAGCGTGATGCTTGATTGTATTAAAAAATATCGCGCCTGGTCGATTAAGCCCTATGAGAACACGGTCTCAGCGAATACAGGAAAACTTGCGGAAAAGAAAATTGAACTTGAGGAATTGAAGATAACCGGTTCAGATAGCGCGATTTCAAAGCTTGAGTCTGAAATTGCAGAGCTTTCGAATTCTAATGACGAAAATACCAAGCAATTGCAGAAACTTGAGAAGGTTAATCGCTGGTTATTCAATTATATCAATGTTTTGCAGGGGATTGATGCGCAAAAGTCGGGGAAATTTGACGAGGCGGTGAAGCTATTCAACAAATCGTACAATGCAATAAACAATCCATTCGACGCGTTCTGGTTGGGGAGATTGAGAGGGAAGCAGGGCAATGTTGACAGCGCGATGCGGTGGTTTTTGATTAGTGCGGAAAAATATCCGCAGGCGTTTTATGAGATTGCGCAGATACTTGATGTGAAAGATGGGGAACTTGGGTTGGATGCGCTGTATTTGCAGGCGTACATGGCGTTGACGGAATCTATCCGAGAATTACCGCAGGTAAAGGATTTGCGTGTGAAAGTTGAGGAAATCCTGACAAACAAAGGCAGAATTGAGGATGCAGACCGGATTAAGCTTCATCTTGCGAAGCTGGACGAAATTTCGGTCGAAATAACGCTTGAGGGTTCTGATTCATCGGCAATTTCACTCATTATGGCGCAATTGAACGAGCTTCTAAATAATCACATCGGAGCGTTTACTCTGTATTTTCAAGCATCAAAAGCGGATTCGATGTTTAATAATGCGGTGCTAAATGCAGGTGCTGCGCTTTATAAGTCCGATAAATTCAAGCATTTAGCGCAAATTGTCCTTAGCATGCTGAAGAATTCACTGATTTACATCGAGAAAAATGCTGCTTTACTGGAATTATCCGAAAAAACCGAAGTTTTGTTAGGCAAAATCGATGCTGAGTTCAAGAATAAAACGTTTGAACCTTCTGAGATTACTGCAACACGTAAGATGATTGAGCAAGAATGTGCAGATTCAAAAATTCCTGCGTTCGATTTCATTCTCGCCGCAATTTGCCGTGCAAGTCAAGACTTCACCAAGGCAATTACGTTTTACAAATCCGCGGGTTCGTCGAAGCTGTTGATTTTCCCGTCATATCTCGCAATTGCGGACATGCTGAACGATATCGAAGGTAAGAAACCAGAAGCTTTCAAGGCATACAAGGAATTTCTTGAGCTTCTGAAATCGACTGGAAAAGAGCATCTGGTTGAGAAAATACCTGAAAAATCGCGAGAAAATTACAATGGGATTCTTGATTATTTCAATGATAAACTCAAAACAGGCAAAAACGCTTACGAAGCTGGAAATTTCAAGGCTGCAATCGAAAACCTTGAGGAATGCTTCAAATTTAGGGATGACGCCAGAACCGCGTACATAATCGCAGGTGCTTACCGGAAAATAGACGACAAAACCAATGCTGAGAACTGGTATTTACGAACATTGCACAGCAAGGAAATAGTTTTGCATGCTTATTTCGACCTGGCTGAGATGCTTGAAAACGTGCCTGACAGGCGATGGCGCGCGTATTGGGCGTTGAACAAGCTTCTGGTGATGCTTGAGGGAAGCAACGAATCGGAGGTGAAAAAGCTGGAAACCAAAGCGAGAACGCTGCTGGGCAATCTTGATGCGATAAAGGAAAAATACTTTGCTGAAGGTTCAAAGCTTTTCAAAAGCGGGAAGTTTGAGAAGGCGCATGAGGCGTTTCTGCTCAGCTATAAAACGAACGAATCGCCTGAAACCGCATATTATATCGGAAAATGCTTGATTGAGGCATGGGAACACAAGGAAGATGTAGAATCAGTTAATCGAAAGGATGTCGAAGAACTCGAAAGTGCTGAGAATTGGTTCATTATCGCTGCGGAGTCTGAACAAAGCAGGGTTCTGGGATATTACGATTTGGGAACCGCATACAAAAACACCGTGAAAAAAGATTCGAAAACGATGGAGTTTTACGAGCTTTTCCTCAAGAAAACACAGATTTCTCAGGATGCTGAAATAAAAAAGAAGCGAAAAGAAGTTCAAAACTATCTTAATGCTGTTGAGGGTCTTGTAGAAAGCTCGTTTGAGGAAGGTAAGAAGTTTTATTATGCGAAAAAATACGAAAAAGCATATGAAAAGTTTTTGTATAACTTTAGGCACAAGAACTCGACTGAATCTGCACTCTGGATAGGTCGAACCCTTGAAAACCTGAAAAGTTTTGACATGGCACAGAATTGGTATCTGTTCGCCTCTGAGGATTTGCCCGAAGCGTTCTATGAGCTTTCCGGAATGTGGTACAGAATCCCAATTCCATATGTCCGCTGGCTTGCAATTAAATATCTTGACACATTTATCAAACTCTCCGAAAACAACGATAAACTCAAGGAATTCAGAGAAAAATCGGTTAAAATGAAGAAAACGTTGGAGCTGGAGCTTGCTGAATTCACGAGTAAACCTGTGGAAATCCCGATTTCAGAGATTCGCGGTAATATCTGGGCATACGATAATCTGTACGAAACCGCAGAGATGTTTCTCAATAATCCCGAGCAAAAATGGGTTGCGGACAAATATTTCAGAGCATTTGCCCAACTGACACAGGTTGTAGGTAAATATCAGGATAAATACGAGAAGGCGACGGAGATTCAGAAGGCACTTGAGAAGGAGTACAGCGAAGCGTTGAAGAAGGCGTTTGAGTTTGTAACCGAGAAAGAGGCAGACAAGGCAATTGCGGAATTTGTAACCGTTTTGAATATAAAACGCACTTTCCCGTCGGATTATTCGATGCTTCTGGCACTTTTAGAGCAGCAAAAACGGTTTAACGAGCTGATTCTCTGGTCTGATAGGGCGGTGAATTTTTATGCA
>JAIOTL010000222.1 GCA_021106775.1 Planctomycetota bacterium
GCACGAAGTTTGGTAATCGGAAATCCCGGAGACCTTACTATCCCAAAGTTGACTTCAGCGGTGCTAATCGAGCTTGATCTTGAAATGTCAGCATTGCCAGAGATTTTCACCAATGTGCTGAATCGTTGTAATGGAAAAGTCGGCTTATATAGTGGTGAATAATCCCAGAAACATTCTAAATAGTGGAATTAAAAAAATACTGAAATTTCTGTAATTAGTCCTCTACAACAGTTTTCTGGTAAATTGCAGTCAAAAGGAACAACAATGATTGATAATTCAAAGTTAAACGAAAATGAACACACAGAAAATTATTTGAACAGAAATATCGACAAAAACATTGCCAGTTTGAATAATCATTCTGATTTAGATATGCAAAATGAGCTGATAATACAAGGTTCACATGCAGTCAAATCTCCTCTGACTTCGTTGATAACAGGGATTCAGCTTATGTCGTGTTCTAAGAATGAAATTTCCCCTAACTTGCACGAAATTGTGAATTCTCTTGAAAAATCAGCCCTTGGTTTGAAAGACCTTCTGCTTGACATTTTTGAATCACTGAAAATTATCAACGAATTGAACATAAACACATTGGAAAAAGTCCATTTCCCAGCAATTGTCTCTAGTGTTAAGGGAAGTATCAGGTTTAAGCTAGACCAGCAGGTTCAAACTTGCATTAATCCTGATGCTATCAACATCATACACAATCAGCGAATTCTCGAAACAACGCTGAAATCTCTGCTTGAGAATGCAAGTATGTACTCCCTAGAAGGTTCGATTATTAACCTTGATGTGTCAATTTCCGAAAATATGCTGAGAATTGCGGTGTCTGATGAAGGAACTGGTATTAACAAAAATGATGTGAGTAAAATATGCCAACCGTTTTATCGCTCGAAAATGCACAAAACTAACAATTTTGTAGGTTCAGGGCTTGGGCTTACAATTGTGAAAAATATTGTTAAAAAGTTCAACGGAGACCTTCAAATATCGAGCGAACAAGGAAAAGGAAGCACATTTATTGTTCTTTTGCCGATTACATCTGACTAGGATGTGTTTGAAAAATAGTTATTAGGTATTTTATCAGATTTTTGTATGGTTCGGAATTTCTGATTGAAAAACTACTAAGGTGAAACCAAAGCTTCATTGAGGATGTTTTGATTGAAGAAATTTCGAAAATTGCTTGAAGCTGCGAAAACACACGGAAGTAGTTTTCAAACACAGCCTAATATACCGAACTTTTCGGTACATTTGAGTTTTTACCGCAGCTCTTACAGACAGCCTCGCAACCGCTGAGAATCGAAGGTACAACAATTTTGCTTTCGCATTGCGGGCACGAATACTCCATCCATTTTGTCGATTTTGCTCCGAAGTTAACAGGGGTTGCGCAAAATCTGCATGTCGGCATTTCAATAATTTCATCCGCATGCATCCAGGTCCATTTGCTGCAGCTGGAACATATCGAAAAAATTAATTCATGCTTAACAGAAGCCATATCACTATACGTTACCTCCTTTGGCACGAGTATACCGGTGTTCATTTCTTCCTGGAGTTTCGCAATTGGTCGATGCCTGAACAATATTTTCCGTCCGCAATTAACACAAATCGCAGGCAAGCCGATTGCTCCGGGAAATGCCTTGAAAACAATGCCGCAATTGCAAAAATACTTCGACGGAGAATCGAAAAACATTGCATCCCACTCGGATTTATAAAATCTCGCTGACGAAACAAACCATTTCAAAGAGATTGTCAGATTTTCATATTCAGACGCATTTACCCCCAAAGATATATATCCGTATTGAGTCGTTAAAACATTTTGCAAAATGTATTTATCCGCTTTTTTGTTGGATTCACCATCATCATAAATTCCTGACAATTCCGAAGGTGAAATCCTTATGCATTCGATATATTTTTCGAGTAAAGCCCAAAACCCCAGCCTTTTTTGAAGAATATGAAGTGAAACCTGTGTGGGTTTTGGAGAATTTTTGTTGGAATCTTGATGAATATAGGGCTTAATCCTCTCGAAAAGCCCTTCACCATCTTTGCCCAGTCTGCTCTCTTCATTCCCAGCATGAATATCGGTTATAAACAGAAACAAACCAGCCCTTGTTACAACAAGAATTCCAACCAGTGAAACCAGCGGTGTGTTCAATTTAACATTGGAAAACATACTTTGTATCTCGATGCTGTCCGCTGGTTTTGGTTTTGGTGGAAATTTCAGCTTGCGAGAGCAATTTATGCATTCAAAAATAATGTTTGTATCATTAGCATCAGATGCGTAATAAGTATTACATTCGGGATTTGGGCATGTTGTATCAACGATATCAGGAAATTTCGGTAGTTCGGCGATAACCTTTGATTTGCATGTAAATTTCTTGTTGCAAGACGGACAGATAATAGCTTTTCCAGAAAATATTCTCGAACATGTCATACTGTGGCGGTTGTGCGGAGTATCGACCTCAGCCAAAACTATGCCGCAATGAGGGCAGATAATGTATACAGATGGAAGATTAACTTTCATTCATTTCATCCATTATGCTTAACGGAAACTACTGTATTTATATCACTAAATGTAGAATATTCAAAGGTTTAACTGGCTGAAGATAAAATGGTTTTTGATGAAATCAAATAGAGCTTGTTAGAACAAGAAGCCTAAGGAGAAAAATATCGGTTCACTGCTTAAATCGAATTCACCCGCGTTTGTAAATACCGTCGACATTGTAGCTTCCAAAACAACATTGCCTAATTTTAGTCCGATGCCAGCCCGAAGCCCTTTTTTCGATTGCATAAGATAATCATCGACATCATCAGTTGAACCAAGAATGTTCTCGATAAAAGCACCTGCACGAATAGCAAGCTGAACAGAAGTACCGCCAATTTTCAATATATACTCGAAACCCAATG
>JAIOTL010000101.1 GCA_021106775.1 Planctomycetota bacterium
ACAATATCATCCAAATTAAGGTTCTCAGACTTTTTATCTGTAAATAATTGCATGTCCATAACAATCCCCAAACATATTTTAAATTCAAATTATCACTATATGTCATTTATCAGTTAATTGCAAGAAATCCCAGTATGACTGAATTTTGATATTGAGAACTATCAATTATATATTAATCGTGTTAAATAGAGGATAAATTTAGGAACTAGGACTTGGGGGATGAGCATGGGAAATCCGAAGAAAAAACTACGTCGTGACAAACGAACCGTTGACGAATCTCGCAAACGCAGAGTTTGTTTCATCGCGCTTGGATGTCCGAAAGCAATTGTCGATGTTGAGAAGATGCTTGGACTTCTCGCGCAAGCAGGACATATAATCTGTTACGACCCGGAAGATGCAGAAGTTGTGTTTATTAATACTTGCAGCTTTATTAATCCGGCAAGGCTTGAGGCGGAAGATTTTATCAACGAAATTTGCGAACTCAAACGCAAGAATGTAATTTCACATGTCATCGTTACCGGATGCCTCCCGCAACTCCTTGGCAAAGAACTTGAGAAACAGTTCCCCGATGTTGACGGTTTCCTTAGTGCTTCCGGTCGAGACGATGTTGTCGGGCTAATGCACAGCATTATCGAAAGCGAATCTCCGTATGCACATTTCAAGCTCACTGCACCTGATACACGATTCGCAACCCACGATCGCGACCGATTCCTGATTCTGCCAAAGCATGTTTCATACTTGCGAATCGCTGAGGGCTGCGACCACGGCTGCGCTTATTGCCTCATCCCGAAAATCCGCGGAAAATATCGCTCGAAAAAGTCAAAGGAAATACTCCGAGAAGCACATGAACTTGCGCAGGCTGGAGTCAAAGAACTCATTCTCATCGCGCAGGATACAACAGATTTCGGTTATGACCTGTCAAGTGAACATACTCTTGAACTTTTGTTGTCTCAGCTTACCGACATCCCCGGCATACGCTGGATTCGGACAATGTACGGATACCCTACATCAATCAATGACGGGCTGATTAACACCTTCGCAGACAACAATAATGTCATACCCTACATTGACCTTCCGCTACAACATATAAACTCCGACATTTTGTACAAAATGCGACGCGAATACAAGCGCGATGACGTCGAGATTCTTCTTGATAAATTTTTCACGAAAATTCCTGAACTTGCGATGCGGACGACGTTTATCGTAGGCTTCCCTGGCGAAACTGTAGAACAGTTCGAAGAGCTTATGCAATTCATCGAAGAAAGTCCGATAATGCGCATCGGTGTTTTCCCGTATTTTGACGAACCAGGTACAAAAGCATATAAACTTCCGGGAAAGTTGAACCAGTCAGAGGTTGACAGACGATATAATGTTGCTCTTGAGATTCTCGATGCTCAACTTAAAAAGATTCAGGAGAACTTTATCGATTCTGAGCTTCAGATTATCATTGATGAAACCGACGATAAGGGCAATTTCCGCGGTAGATCTTATGCCGATGCTCCTGAAGTTGATTGTGCGGTCTTCGGAAAAACTGACAGCAAGGTAAACACAGGCGACCTCGTTAATGTCAACATTGATGGGTTGGTTACGTTTCGTGATGATGAAAACAACGAGCATTTCAGCGAAACTTTCGACCTGCACGCCCAAATCATCGATGAAAAACCTGATTAAAATGTGATTTTTCTGATTTCTACTTCATTGAGCAGATTTACACCACTGCGAATCGAAAAAACAATTGAGATTCCATACTGAAACTTTTTCGGATGACCCTTGATAAATGGCTCAACCGACAGGCGATAATTGTATACATACTTCTGGAAACCACTGGCAACAGAACCGAAAATTCTATCAGGTTCGCCAAATTTGATGCGCAATTCCTGCGGAGTTTTCGGCATCCCGCCTACCCATTTCATTGCAAGCGAAACAACCTCAAACTTGTCGCCAACGGCTTTTGCGGTAATCATCATGAATGCGAGCGGTGAACCAGCACGTTTCAGCGGATATATGTCCGTTTTTATCCGTCCATCTTTCGAACTCTCCTGATACGAGGGCCAGCCAAACGCCGCAGCAACTTCACCCGGTTTATCGAGTCCGTTCATTCTATACGTTATCAAGTTCACAACCGATTCTCTTTCGTTGGTTTCCGATGTACCATTTGTCGCTTTTTCTACATTCGTTCTGCCAACAGGACGTCTCAATTTCCAAACAATATTCATTGCCGGGTCTTGCACTGTGTTATCCGGGAAAATCACAACTTTGCTTCTATCGATAAGAAACAAATCATAACCGTTATAATTGCCGTTTGCCGAGAAAACGATTTTCAAAACAGCCTCATTCAGAATATAACTCGTCTCTTTCTGAGGACCTTCAAACGAGGTGAAACATACGAATCGATAATAAAACTCCTCACCGCCTGTTCCCAGCAGTCTTTTGTCGGGTTTGCCGAAAAATCTTTCAGTATCCGAAACCGAAACCGGCACATAGCTGAACCACGGCGCATGCGCCATCGTTACTTTGTTGTCTTGAATTGAGAGTGCCACAGCAAGATTCGGCGGGTTACCTGACATGTTTTTTATCTGCCTGACATCGTGCGGAGGACGCAAACCCGGTCTGACGCGCTGAAAATAGTAGACCCAGCTTTCATAATCATCAAGCTGAATTTTCAAATGCGGACTACCCACAAAATACTTAAGCAGATAATCCTCGCTCATTCCGTTGACTTCACGAGCATAAAACGCCTTGAGCTGCTGCGAACTTGCGAATTTAATCTTTGGCAGAGTTTCGTTTGTTTCCTCCAAAATCAGCGGAGGGCGGAATGTCAGTTTATTAGGCTCGACCTGGCATCCAGCAATAATAAACACAGACATAATCAGAAGAAGTTTTTTCATCACAAATCTCTTTACAGAAACCTCAAGTATAACATTTTTCGCAGTTATGTTTTAATCGGTAGTATTTTCAGTTAGTTCAACGTAAACAAACGGTCGCAGACGGTTGACCATACGCAGGCTTATACCTTTGACCATTTCAAGTTCATCCACGCTCTGAAATCCACCTGAATTCTCACGATAATCGCTGATTCTCTGAGCGATTTTAGGTCCGATTCCAGGTAGAAGCT
>JAIOTL010000471.1 GCA_021106775.1 Planctomycetota bacterium
AATAGAAATGTATCTTTTAGAATTAAATAACCATCACCAATTTGTCCATTGGTAACACTTGAACCAAAGGAAAGCACTAAGAATGAGATAAATAACATGAATAATGCAACTTTATTAAAAAATTTGACTGCGATTCCGATTAAAGAAGTAATCACAACTAATAATAAACAGTTAGCAAACAAAACGAAACTTGTCATAAATGCGTATTTGTAATTTATAAACAACGAATCAGCTAAGGTTATTCCATTATCTATTTGTACAAAGTATAGTATAACTATTATGACGCTTGAAATAATTTTGATGAATAGTGATATTTTAGTTGTATGATATTTAATTTCGAATATTGTACTAGTTATTATGCCAATGAGCGACAATGTGAATAATGGAACAATGATAGTTTTGACATAAATCAGTGCATCTGTTACATAATATTCAAGAAATATTGATCCAATTATGAAATAGTATACCGATTTTAAACTGGAATAGAATAGCAACAATAATAATACACTTGACATTATAAATACAAGATAGAAGAATCTAGTATGTTTTCCCTTGATAATAAATGTGTGATACCATAATAGTGCGACTAAAGCTATTTTTAATATCATAAACACAATTAACCTTAAATCCCCACAAAAAAATGCATGCCAAAACCATTCCATTTCGTTATCATTATGAGATCTATTAAATACGCCATAATAATTGTATATAGGAAGCAATATTGACAAAAACAACATAATACTACATAAAAATAATAAAGAATCAGTTGATTTATTCAGTTTATCCATGAAAAATATCTTCATAAATCACTCCTTTATGATTCAATCAGCTAAAAGCAGCATATTGCTAAGCCGTAAAATAAAAATGGATTTTTCTGCAGAATACTTTGTTTCATCATCATCTCATCGGAAATATGAGCTTTGTTAATTAATTATTTCAGGATTATATAATATTTCAGTTAATGATAAAAGCTGCAATAAAAAATATTTCAGTTTTTTGCTGTTTCTATCGCCTTCATCAGCTTCTTCAAAACATACATAAGAGTTCTAAAATATTCCGATAGGTCAACAAACTCCTTTAACTCAACATTATTCAGCGGATTGCTCTGTGAACGATCAAATAAAGTAAAATACCTATCTTTTTTATCTGCGTTTTCATTTTCGAATTCTTTAATTAACTCGATAAGATTCATGCGCATTTTACTGGCATTAAACGGCTTATTGAGAATTTCACCTATCTTTTTCTGCAGCTCTGTAATAACAATTTTATCAGGTGAAAGTACTTTTTTGAGCTTCTTCCATGCCTTGTGCAAAAATCTCGAAGAAATATCCAAAGTTTTCGTCTCTGCAATACGCTTTTTTAGTTCCTCAGTGATATCGAGATCGGTAAAACCGAGTAAAGCATTGAATTTTTTCATCTCCGATTCCAAATATACATTGCGCACTTTCATGTCTTCGAACTTCTTGATTTCCTCATCAAATTCATCAACCTGCGAGATTAATCCAGCATTCTCTTGCAGCGTCAATTCCAGCCGTTTTTTCTGGTCAGTATATTTTTTATAAATCGTCTTCAGGTCAGAAATAGCCTCGTTATGTTCTTTGACAAGTTTTTCCTTCTCAGACTTCCAGCTATCATATGAACCATGCAAATTTATAAACTGTCCTAAATCAGCAATTAGAGCTTTTTGGTCGTCAGTCATCGGGGTATCAGGCTGCAATTCGCCGATGTCAAACAAAATATTTGCACCAACTTTAATAAAACTTCGAAACTGATGCACTGTTTCAATCTCGAAACCCGGGAGTGAATTCTCCTCGATAACTTCGCGCCACAGAGATTCGTTCTCACCGTCGAAATCGATTGTATTTTTCAATGTAACTTCATTTTCAATTTTTGATTCGAAAGATTCATCAATTTCATCGGCTTCAGGTTCGTCTGTTTTTGGTTCATCTGTTTCTGGTTCATCTGTTTTTGGTTCGTCTGTTTTTGGTTCGTCAGTTTTTGGTTCGTCAGTTTTTGGTTCGATGGTTTCAAACGAATCGGATTCCGGTTTATTGGCAACCAATTCATCAGCTTCCAATTCAATTACCACTGGCTCATCAATTACCATCTCAGCTATTTCCGGTTCAGCTATTTCCGGTTCAGCAATTTCCGGTTCAGCTATTTCCGGAAGAAGAACTTCTGGTTCATCAGCTTTCTTTTCATTATTCTGAGATTCTATATCTTCGGAATATAATGAAGACATTTTCGCCTCCTAAAAAATAAGGTCTCAGCATTGCCGAAACCTTCATGTTGTCTAAGATTGAAATCGACAAGTTGGATTATAAGTCCAGTGTTGTGTATTTCAAGCCAAAAAAGCAAAGGGAGGGTGTTGGTTTAAAAACATTGATTATTATACAATAATTTTTGGATATTACACACATTAAATTCAAGAAACATAAAAATTAATGTACTTGTTCTAAATATAGTGATAGCAACAACTTATAACTGTTTCCCCATTTTCAAATCATATTGGAATTTCCTGAAACGCATTCGAATCTAAAACGTCTAAAATTCAGTTTTATTAAATAATTTGAAAAAAAAACTTCAAAAGGAGACATTATGACCGCAATTAAATCATTTATCGTAAGAAAAAGATGCTGGCTCCTCGCATCAATGTTTATCTTGCTTCTATCCTTCATTTCATTAAACTTAATTCTCGCAAGTGAGGATTCTCAGGATTTGTTTGCGAAAGCGGAAAAGTTTTTCAACGAGAAATCATTCGCGAAAGCATTATCCAATTACACGGAAGCACTCAAAAATTCCGGTGCTGAGTTCACCAAACGTCAGCTCACTCGCTTCCGCATCGCACAATGCCAGCATCAACTCAAGAAATACAACGAGATGCTGAAAACCTACGAAGAATTAATCAAGGATTATCCAAGCACTACTTTAACCGTCGATGTTTTAACGGAATTTGCAGACAATCTGATTCGATTGCCGCATTATTATTACAAAAAGGACGACAAAATAAGCTGGGGCAAGTGGATTAGCGGCGGAAATTATCATTATGTCCGCGAAAGCAATATTAAGAAAGCGGAGAAAAATATTCTCGCTGCAAAAGAACTGCAAATCAGACTTTTACTCGACTCTACTGCTGAATTGTTCGCAGATACACGCTGGCACTGGCGCGAACGACTCGCCGATATACACCTGAAAGAAGCAAGCATCTACGAAGTTTATGAGAATTATCAGCGTAATCAATGGGATTACACCTGGGAAAATCGCTCATTCTGGGAGCGAACTAATCCCGAAGACCCCGACGGTCCCAAGGAAATAAGCCAATCACGGAAGATTCCCGAAGGTGAAGGCTGGCAAAAAATCGAGAATCGCACATTCCGCGTTTACAAGCAGGCAGACGCGATCATCGAAGCATATAAACAAGCAAATATACGTTATTCCGCGCTTTACAACGATTATAAAAAGATACTTGATGCTGAGTATGCAAAAGGTGAAGAAAACAAGGAAACAATCGAAATTACTGAGAATCGCGTTACTGGATACTTGGAACGTGCCGGTGAAGCATTATACCGGACAGCATCCTACCTTGCACGAGGAACTGATGCAACACCAGAGTATTTACGCCTTGTTTACGGAGAGAAAAACTGGAACAAATACAACATCCTGCCAAAATGCGATGAATTCGCTGAAGCATACCCAAAACATTTCCGCGCACCTGAAATCCTCATGCTCAAGGCGAATCAGCAGAAAAGCAATCAGGATTTTATCGGTGCTGTTAAAACGCTTGATGTTCTTATGAAATCTTACGTAGAATCACCCTGGGCAAAGACAGCAAAAACATCAAAACAAGAGATTCTGCGTCCAAGACTCAAAGTAAATGCTTCGCTGAACGGAATTCCAGGACAGGAAGTTACGCTTTCAGCAAGAATTCGCAATATCAATAACCTGAAAATCGAGCTTTACAAATTCGATATCGCCCGTTACATCGAGAAATCTCACTATCTTACGGCATACAACATGCGACTGAACTCGGTTTCAACACTTCTTGACAAAATCACAGACAAGGATGAATACGATTATCGATACTCGCAGTCTATGGTCAAAGAACTTGAAGGATTCAAGGAATATCTGACATTTATTAGTGCGAGGGAGCATAAAACCAAGGATATCAGTAGACATAGGTATCATAATGAAGCAATTGCAAGCGGTCTCAAGGATAAGGGTTTTTATCTGGTAAGAATTAGCGGCGAGAACATGTTTGGTGCGAACTTCGTGCAAATCTCGACGAAAACGCTGGTTTCAAGAGCTTTCAGCGATAGACGCCAGTATTATCTTGCTGACCGCGAGTCCGGCTCACCAATCATGGGCAAAAATGAGCTTGTCATCAAGGAATACCGCTGGAAACCTCACACCAACTACGTAAAAATCTTCAGGAGCAAACTTCATGCGGAAGAGGGTAACGGGTGGCATAAATACCGTGAACTTCCGCCAAGACATAGCATTCAAAACCTTACTGCAATTGCAAAATGCGAAGACGGTGAAGTAATCATGCACACCAACCAGTACGGACAATATTGGTGGAGCATGGCGTTCAGAGATTCGGAAATCAAAGGTTTCACCGTTACCGACCGTCCAATTTACCGCCCGAAACAGACAATACAATTTTCCAGTATTCTTCGCGCGAGAAAAAAAGGTTCATATGGATTCGCACCGCCGAAAAAGGGTGGTGCTGTCTGGCTGACAATGTGGGACAGCAAAGGCACGAAGCTCATTGACCAGCGTTATGAACTTGATGAATTCGGGCAAATTCACGGGCAATACACACTTGGTGAAGAACCTGCATTGGGGTCCTACAGCATTTATATGCGCTGGCAAGGCGGTGGATACTCATATTTCAACGCTTCATCGCATTATTTCCGTGTTGAGGAATATCGCAAACCGGAATTCGCGGTGAGTGTAAGCTCGGAACAAAACAGAATGAAAGTCGGAAGTCTGGTGAAGGCGAAGATTGCAGGAAAATATTACTTCGGCGCACCTGTTGCAAACGGAGAGGTGAAATACAAAGTTTTTCGCAAGGAATACGTGCACAAATACAGATTCCCAGGTGCTTTTGACTGGCTTTACAGCTATGTTGGCATGTGGCATCACCGACTTTCCGACCATTACACCCGCTATGCAGGATGGCAGCGTGAGCTTGTAACCGAAGGCACTGGCAGGCTCGATGAAAACGGAAATTTCGAGATTTCTTTCAACGCAGGTCCCGAAATTCTTGCTCGTGGACCGGATGACCCTGCAGTAAAACAGCTTTTGACCAACGACCCTGACCTTAAACGCTTTTTTGAAAAAGATTATGCGTACGAAATTACTGCCGATGTTACCGATTCCGCAAGGCGCCTGATTTCCGGGCGCGGTTCGATAAAAGTAACAAGGCAGTCCTTCAGCATGTTCTCAAATTATCGAAACAATTTTTATCGCCCGAAAAGCAAGGTTGAGATTGAGCTGCGCTCGCTCACACCTTCTGGCAAGGCAATTTCTGTCGATGGAAGTCTGCATATTGAGGAAGTTAAACGTTATTACTCGGCGAATGAGCATGGACAACGAGAAATCAAGGAAGAAGTTGTTCGGAGCGTTGTAAAACTTCCATTCAAGACGGATGCACGCGGAATAATCTTCCTGCGTCAGGTTTTCGACAAAGAAGGACTGTACAAACTAACGTTTACAGCGGATGATCCTGAAGGTGGAATTGTTACGCATGTCAATAAAATTCTCATCGCAAGCGAGGATTCAACAGGAACAGGATTGCGTTTTGATACGCTGGAAATCGTTCCTGAAAAACGTTTTTACGCAGAAAGTGAGACAATTTCCTGCGTAATACTGACAAGTGATCCGGGCATGACAGCACATGTTATGCTTGAACCAGGTGACGGCGGAGTTATGGTTGACCGATACGAAATGCGCAGACTCAAAGGCACAACTTCGGTCGTAACCTTCGAAGCAAGCAAAGATTTCGTCCCCAACGTTTTCCTGACTGTAACATCGGTGAAAAACAATCGCGTACATGCAGCCAATGTCGAAGTTTTCGTCCCGCCGGTCAAGGAATTCCTCAATGTAACAATGACACCGAATAAAACAACATACTCACCAGGAGAAGAAGGCACAATGCAGATTGTGGCGTTGGATTCCGAGGAAAAACCTGTTGAAGCACAGTTTATTCTTAGCGTTGCGGATGAATCTGTTTTCGCGATTCAGGCGGATACTATCACGGACATCCGAAAACACTTCTACGGCAGACGCAGATATTTGACTTTCCGCGTTGAACATAGCCAGAACCAGTACTTTTACGGCGCAGTGCAGGACACAAACAAACACGGAAGCCGCTTCTGGTGGGGTAGTCCTGAAACACCGCGAAATTATACTAACGGCTGGTTTGACCGTGACCATCTGACAGCAAAAGAGCTTGAAGCGATTCGAACCGGTAAAACAACAATCGACCTATCAAAATCTGAGCTACGTGATGAAAGCAAAGAGAAATCCGAAGGCAAACTACGTCAAAACTTGGAAAAAGGTGATTCTGATAGTGATGATGAATATTTTAGAGGCGATTTGGGAAGACCATCGCCATCTAAAGATGCAGCACCAGAATCCACTAGCAAACCAAGTATAAATAGTTTAAAGACGGGAAAAATTGCCGGTAAAAAACTAAATAAATCTCAACTTGGATTTAAGGATGATATTACTACCGAAGAAAAATCATTGAAAGAAGGTGAATTTGCAGAAGCAGCAGAGCGTAAGGATTTCAAAGATACAGCATTTTTCAGCTCGACTGTGAAAACTGACAAAAACGGCAAAGCATCAGTGAAGTTCAAATATCCTGACAATTTGACAACCTGGCGTTTTACGATTCGTGGTGCGACCAAGGATTCGCGGGTTGGCGAAGCAAAAACAACAACGCTGGTTACAAAAAACATCATCATCCGTCTTGCTACACCCCGATTTTTCATGGAGCGTGATGAATTACTCATCACAACGATTGTTCACAACAAGTTCGAGACAGCGCAGGAAGTTAAAGTTGAGTTAAATCTTCCGACGTTTTTGTCGGATTCCGAAGATTTACCGGCAACAAAGGAAGACCGTTACAAGCAGTCAAAAACTATAACTGTACCTGCAAAAGGCGAGAGCAGGCTTGATTGGCCTGTCAAGGTTCATTCTGATGGTGTTGTTAAAATCACGGCGGCAGCGTATTCCAAGCTTGAATCCGATATGATGACAATGACCTTTGATGCATATCGACACGGAATCGAGAAATTTTCGACAGTTGCAGGCGCAATTGCAGGTGTGGACGAGGTTCGCGAAGTTTCAATTGAGCTTCCCGATGACTTTGACCCCGATAAAACCTGGATGCGAGTCGGCATGAACACAACGGTCGCAACCGCCTGCCTCGACGCAGTGCCTTATCTTATCAGGTATCCGTACGGATGTATTGAGCAGACGATGAGCCGGTTTATGCCCGCAGTCGTTGTCAAAGGCACTCTGAGCGACCTCGGCATCAGCTTAGAAGATGTTCGCAAGCGTAGGGAACTTGTGGAGACGGATAAATGGGACAGAGGCAGCATAAACACGTTTATTTATAATCCGGTTTTTGATGATGGAGTGCTTAACGGCGTGATTCAGTCGGGACTCGCTCGGATTCAGTCATGGCAGAATGGTGACGGCGGATGGGGTTGGTTCAAAGGTTTCAGTTCAGACCCGTACATGACCGCATATGTTGTACATGGTTTGACTCTGGCGAACCAGAACGGCATCGAGTTTGACGCTTCAATGCTCAAACGCGCATTAAGCTTCCTCGGCAAGCATTTCCTTGTTGAGCGGAGCATTCACAGGGCAGCGTTCATGGCATATGCGCTTGCTCCTTATTCTGAAAGTACCGAGTTTGGCGAACGTGCGCAGTACAAGCGTTATCTTGATGTGTTAATGGAAAAACGCGAGAATTTCAATCATCTAAGCAGGTCATACTTCGCACTTGCGCTGCATCACTCAGGCAGAACGAAAGATGCTACGCTGCTAATCGAAAACATCGAGGATTACGCGAAAACCGACACTCAGGCAGGTACTGCGTTCTGGAAAACCTCAAGCGACGGCTGGTGGTACTGGTGGAACAACGCTCTTGAAACGAATACTGCAGTTTTGCGTGCGCTGGCTGCAATAAAACCCGAACATAAACTCATCGAGCCTCTTTCACGCTGGGTTCTCAACCATCGACAGGGCAACAAATGGGAATCGACAAAAGGCACGTCCTTTGCCATTCTCTCGCTCATGGAATATGCGAAGGCACGCGGAGAGCTTGATGCTGAGTATGATTTACAGGTTTACTACGGAGACAAACTCGTCGAAAAGCTTCAGGTTACAAAGGACAACATCCTTTCGGTTAAACCGTCGTTTTTCATCTACGGCATGGATGTCGAGGAGGGCAAAGGCAAATTCAGGATTGTGAAGCAGGGCAAGGGTACTTTCGCATATACACTTACGCTGAAAACCTACGACATGAGCTGTCCCATTAAAAAAGCGGGTTACGAAATCTTCATCGAACGCAAGTACTACAAACTCATTGAAAAGATTGTGAATCCTGATGCTACTGACGGCAGCAGACGGGTAACATGGGAGAAGACAGAGATTGTTGACCTTGGGGAAGTTGAATCAGGCGATTTAATTGAGGTTGTACTTGAGATAGACTCGAAAAACGATTACGAATATGTGATGTTCAATGATATGAAACCGGCGGGTTGCGAGGCTGTATCCAAACATTCAGGCTACACCTGGGCTGACGGACTTGGTGTTTTCATGGAGTTCCGAGACGAGAAGGTGAGCATGTTCGCAAGCTGGGTTCCACAAGGCAAACACACGCTCAAATACCGACTGCGCGCGGAAACACCTGGCTTGTTCCATGCATTACCAACCGTGTCCGAAGCGATGTATGCTCCGCTTGTACGTGCAAACACAAACGAAATGCGCCTAAATATCAAGGACAAACCCGAATAATATCTGAGATAATTCAATTAAACGGGGGATGCACAACGCTTCTCTCGTTTTTTATGTTGATATTAAAAATTTAAAAAGGATAGCCGAGAGAAAGGTGGAACGCCCATTTTGACGGGTCGTTGAAATAATCTGTGTTGATTGCAAAATCCAGACGCAAAACACCGAACGGCGTGAGATAGCGTATGCCGACACCGACACCGATTTCCCAATTGCTGAAATAATTCTCGAATTTCGCTGCAAGATTGCCTATGTCGATAAAAAACGTTGTATCCAGTCCCCATTCCCAGATTAATGGAACACGCATTTCATAACTTGCTACGTTCTTCACCTGACCACCCTGCGCAATAGGGTTGTCACCAGGTTTCATTTCATGCTCAAAAAAACAACGTACTGACGCTTCACCACCATTGTATAATCGTTCCTGAATTGGCACAATTCCAGATAAATTCACCCAGAACGAAGTGATAAATTTGAAAGCGAACACGATCTTCTTTTTCAAACCAATGCTTGAATAATACGAGCTTATCGCGCTGAATTTAATGAAATCAGTACTTCCTCCAAAAGCTTTGTCGAAAACCTCAAAACGAACTATGCTGCGCATGCCCTCGGTTGGATTAAGTATTGAATCGCGGTCGTCAAAGAGGAAATATCCTCTGATTGTACCGAGAAATGCGTTAATGTCACTTGGAAACAAAACTCCGGGGTCTGTGATGTCAAAAGCACGTGATTCCTTGAGTTCATATTCCGCAGCGAGTGTTATTTCGTTAGTCAGCAAATACTCGATACGCATTGAGAATCCGAATTCCTGAAGAGTAAAACCAGGTTCAATACGCTTTCTATAAAATGGTGTAAATATGAAACTTGTGTTCGGGAGATCCAGCGTCCACATGTCTCGGAACTCACCTTCTACGAACTGCGACATTTGTGAATTACCGAATTTCGCAGCAACCCGTCTGCCAATGCCGAAAATATTGTTGTTAGCCAGTTCAAGATATCCACGAAATTTCTCATATGAACCATAGCCAATGACCACCTTCAACTCGCTGAGCCAGCTCTCCTTTACTGTGATATTGCAGTCAAGTAGATTATCGCCAGCCGGGAAATACTTAATCTCAACATCGCTAAGCAGATTTGTACGCAGAAGTCTACGGATGCTTTCGCGCTCATTATCGATATCGTAAACATCGTCCTTTTTCATCGTCAGAAGCGACTTTAGAAAGCTATGTTTGACCGACTTCGTTTTGTTAAAAAAAAAATTGTTGAGACGATACTTTTTCCCTGCATCAATATTCACGTCGATTTCAACATGTCCGTCTTCAGGATTATTCGAAGATGTAAGCTCGATTTTACAGTTCCAGTATCCTCGTTTTTTATATATTTCCTGAGCATTGTTAATAATTAATAGTCGAGTTTTCGAATTTAGTTGACTACCTCGAAATATCCTCAAACTTTTCAACACAACATCCTCAAGATTAGCTAATTTACCCCTTAAGCTGAATCTTGTTATGTTGTATTTCAAACCTTCATTGAGAATCAAGGTGATAACGACTTTCTGCGAAAACGGTGGTTCTGTATCGTATTTTATCTCAAGGCTGCGTACTGCAAAATCGTAATAACCTGCTTCGATGTACAAATCCATCAACTGCTGCAGCCCCTGATGCAGATGTTTCTCAATGAATATCGTTTTCATCGAATCCAAAAGCGCACCTTTAACATTGAGCAAAATTCGGTGAATATATTCCTTTGAAAACTCAGTGTTACCGATGATATTCACCTCGGATACGAATAATTTGTTGTTCTCGACAATTTTGAAAACAACTTTCAATCCATTGTTAATATCAACGAAATCGTAAGATATTTGTACAAAACTAAAGCCGGATTGCTGATAAAGCTTCAAAAGTTTATATGCTGCATCATCTGCAATGTGACGTTTAATGATGACGTAATTAAAATCGGATGAGAATCTTGCTTTTGACTTTAGACGTGACAACTCGTTTTTGCAGCATGTCAACAATATATTGTCTGGGAATGAGATGTTGCCTGTAAATTCTATAACAATTCGTGGTTTTAATGGATTTTTTCTGTCCTGAGCATGGATGACACCAGCAAAAATGCTAGATACCAAGCACAGAACAAACAACAATTGAAATTTAGCAATTGAACCTTTTCGCATAACTCAGACAGCCTTAAACACCCTACCAGAATCAAATGTTACAGCACGCTTGCGCACTACCGAATATCCCCGAAACCTAATTATATATCTTATCGGCGCATTTTTTTACATTATTATATATCGGTCAAATTGTGAAACCTTTTCGTCATGTTATTGATTTTACGTCTTTTTTGATTTGCAACATTGTAGCATTGATAGTAAGATTCAATGCTTGTTTCGCAGTGTTTGGCAATTATTTTTATAGGTTTAACATGTCAATAATTCCATTTTTCGAGTTTTTTCAGCCAGAACTTTCGAAAATCGAGAATGCATTGCAGAACATCATTGAAAAAGACACAAGTGTTTTTTCAGGACTTGCGCAGAGGGCGATAAATTCAGGTGGAAAGCGCATTCGACCGATGATTTTTCTAATTGCTCAGAAGCTTGTTCGGGGAAAGATTGTCAAAGATTCGGAATATGCAGCATGTTGCTTTGAGTTGTTGCATTGTGCTTCATTACTCCATGACGATGTTATTGACGAAGCTTCGAGTCGTCGCGGAAAACCAACGATAAATGCGGAAATTGGCGATAAAACTTCGATTTTATTGGGTGATTATCTGTTTTTGCACGCATTTCTGAATATTTTGCGACCAGAATTCAGGATTCTCATGCCGCTTATGTTGGAAACGCTTGAGAAAATGATTGAAGGCGAGGGACTTGAGCTTGAACATCGTGGAAACTTTAACTTATCCGAGGATGAATGCTCACAGATTAATGAATTAAAGACTGCAGTGCTTTTTGAAAACGCATGCAAAGGTGGTGCAATTCTTAGTGAAGCAACTGATGAGCAAATCAATGCTGCAACAAATTTCGGAAGGAATTTGGGTTGTGCATTTCAGCTTGTTGACGATGTCCTCGATTATATTGGAGATCAAAAGGAGCTTGGCAAGCCAATTCTCAACGATTTCAAAGAGGGTAAGACAACAATCCCGCTTGTTATAACCCTTCAACACGCAACTGAATCGGAAAAATCATTTATTCAAGAGCAGTTTGCGATTTCTAGCGAAAAAGCAATCCAGAGCGACAGAATTCTTGAGATTATGCGACATTATGATGTTTTCGACAAAGTGCTTACAAATGCAAAATCACTCGCAACCGACTCGATCGCGGAAATTCAAATATTTAAAGGCAATGAGAACGTCAAGTACCTTGAACAACTCACCAATTTCATAATCACAAGAAATTTATAATACTATTTTGATTTTTTGTCTATTTCGCGTTGACGCAGCTCGTTGCGTTTGATTTTTCCAGATAAGGTCTTCGGAAGCTCCTTCACGAACTCAATTTCACGAGGATATTTGTAAGGCGCGGTGCGTTTTTTCACGAAATCCTGTATTTCCTTTATCAACTCCGCATCACCTTCTAAACCAGGCTTCAAAATGATGAAAGCCTTAACAATCACACCGCGAATTTCATCAGGACTGCCAACAACCGCACTTTCTGCCACAGCTGGATGCTCTTGAAGGGCACTCTCAACCTCAAAAGGTCCAATGCGATAACCCGATGCTTTGATTACATCGTCAGCACGTCCGACAAACCAGAAATATCCGTCCTCATCCTTTGTTGCTTTATCGCCGGTATAATACCATTTACCCCTAAAAGCCCTGCTGTTCGCTTCATCATCGTGCCAATATTCCGACATCAATCCCACTGGACGCACTGGCTCAAGTAGAATGGCGATTTGTCCTTCAGTATTCGGAGGAAGAACATTGCCTTCATCATCGACGATTTCAATCGTAAATCCGGGTACAGCCTTGCCCATTGAGCCGAATTTTATCGGATTGCACTTGAAATTTGCAATGATATTCACAGTCTCAGTCTGCCCGAAACCATCGTGAATCACGGTACTTGTCGCAACCTTCCATTGCTCGATTACTTCAGGATTCAACGGCTCACCCGCGGAAAGCGAATGTTTAATCGACGAAAGGTCATATTTTGTCAGGTCTTCGAGGATTAACATGCGATAAACCGTCGGCGGTGCGCAGAATGTGCTGATGTGGTACTTCTGAATCAATTCCAACGTAAGCTGAGGATTGAATTTCCCTCGTGCATCACGCATAAACACTGATGCTCGTTGATGCCACTGTCCGAACATCTTTCCCCATGCAGCCTTTGCCCAGCCTGTGTCTGACATCGTCCAATGCACATCGCCTGCATGCAAGTCCTGCCAATACTTTGCTGTTACAATATGTCCGTAGCCATACGAGCCATGCGTGTGCAGAACCATTTTCGGATATGATGTTGTGCCGGATGTGAAGTAAATCAACATCGGCTCGTCAGCTTTTGTTTCCGGCAGTTCAGGTTTCGACACCGGCGCATTCTCGAACTCCTTGCTGTATGAAATCCAACCGTTACATTCACCTTCAAGCACCATTTTCATGCTCAACGTCGGGCATTTTTCCTGCACTTCATCAAATTTTGCAGCATGTTCGACTGAAACTATCACAGCCTTTGCCTCCGCGCGATTCATGCGATATTCTATGTCATGCGGCGTGAGAAGGTTTGTACCCGGCATCGGAATTATGCCGACTTTGAACATGCCGACCATCAGATAATGCCAGTCAGGCGTTCGATGCACGACGAGCAGAACACGGTTGCCCTTTTTCAAGCCGTGTTTCAGAAGCATATGCGCGACTTTGTTGCTTCGCTCGGACATCTGTTTGAACGTTACGAACTCATCCCTGCTTGCATCGGTGTTTACCCAGATAAGTGCGTTTCTGTCAGGCTCTTCCGC
>JAIOTL010000402.1 GCA_021106775.1 Planctomycetota bacterium
CTGACCGACCGCCTGCACCCCGCAAATATCATAGTTGCGTTCAAACTTTTTCCCTGTACAATGCTTTTTCAAACCTTGACGGAAAAATCGCTTGTATTCACCTGCGGATTCACCCCAAAAACCTGCGAAACCATGCATTATCACCTCTCAAATACAAAACTTGTTTGTTTACCTGCGTTTTCGACAACATATCCTGTATATAAATTCTCCCGAAGGTAGATAAATTCAATGTTCAATCCGCCGTAAACTTGCGGCAGATCGATTAGACAATATGCCAGTGTTTCATCAAAACTTTCGACGGGCTTTCTGTCGACGCGGAAATATGCGTGATAGATACCGTCGGTGCCGTCAATAAGCTCATGAAACTCGATGTTTGTGAACTCGACTGGCTCAAGTATCACCAAAATGCAGATGCGACTGGAGAAATCAATTGTCCGCGATTTACCCTTCGGTTTATCCTGCAAATCATAGTAAAAGTCATAGTCCGATTGATTGCTAATCAGGTAAATGCCATGTTTGCGGTCGAATTCAGACTTTTTATTTACGCTGTTAAAGCTGACAGCACCAGGAATAATTTGACCGGTGATTATATGCTCCTTCAGAAGTTTTGTGCGAACAGATGCACGGTTAATGCTGGTACAGCCTGCCAAAAGAAACAGCATCAAAATTATGAGATTTTTTTTCATGGTTAAATTCGATACAACATAGTTGGAATCATATTACATCAATATTTATGTATTTTGAAATATTATATAAAATTTCGGAAATTTTTCTCAATTGGATTGTATCTCGGGTTTTTGTGAGTTTATTTAGGAAATCAGGCGAAATCGGCGCGATTGGGAGTGTTGTGTTATCGACAATTTCAGTAAATTTGAGTTTTTTGATGATTTCGGATTTTAATTCTGCGATTCCATCGCCTGTTTTTGCTGAGATTTGGATAACATTGGGAATGTTATTGAATTTGCTTGTGCCGATGTCCGCTTTGTTCGCAATCTTCATATGTTGATGCTTTTCGATTTCTGTAAGTATCTGTTTTTCCTCGTCAGATAAGTTTGTGCTGCTGTCAAGCATGAAAATTACGAGTCCTGCTTCCTTGACCTTCCGCAAGCTCCTGATAACCGAACGTTTTTCGATATAATCGTCCGTTTTCCGCACACCTGCTGCATCCGAAAGCCGGATGCTCCAGCCGTTAATGTTAACAATCTGCGAAATCACATCGCGTGTTGTGCCGGATTGTTCAGAAGTAATTACGCGGTCGAAACCTGCCAGTATATTGAAAAGCGTGGATTTCCCGACGTTTGGCTTACCGAGAAGGAAAACTATAGGCGGAGTTTTCAAATATGCAAGCAATTGTGAATTTTTCCGAACATGTTTTGCGATATTATCGATTTCCTCAAAATCAAGGGTTTTCATGCTCCTGATGAGTTTTGTTGCAGTATTTTGTAGTAAATCACGCTGAGACAAAATCAGCTTCGCCTCATTCTCCGTCCTTGCATCCACAAATAATCGAGTAAGCTCGTTAATTTCATCGGAAATCTCGTCATAACCGTGGGATTTAAGCAAACTCGTGATTCTTTCAACAACGCCGATTCCGCCGTGCACGTGCAACTCAAGCACCTTCTCAGCAACCCGCAACAGTAACGCTTCGTCAACAATGTCAGAATTTTCAACTACGAATCCGTATAAAATTGCGCCAACTTCGATATTTTCAACTTGCTTGAACCCACTTGCTATGGAAATACGCCAATTTTTCCGTATAAACTCGGAAATTTCCGAACTTTTTCCCTTTAGCGAAAAAACGGAAATAGCACCAATGTTTTTGGATGTCAACAACTCGAATTTCATAAGGAATTAACCCATGTTTAATGCCTTCAACAATTCTTGGAAATCAACAGAATCCTTGATATTCTCGAATGCTTTCTCAGTCTTGAATTTGCGTATTTTCTTGAAACCCTTCTTAAATGCGCTGCGCAGAAGTGTAACCGCTTTTTGTGAATTATAATTCAGCGCATCAATCACAGCAAGGTTATAAATCGCATCAGCAAAACTTTTATCAACGTTAACCGCATGCGAAAAATCAAGCTTGGCTTCCTCAATCTGGTTCAATTCAAGAAAAATCTCACCTCGTGAATTGTACGCTCGCGAATTTTCCGGATTTTTCGCACAAAGCTTATCAAGCTCATCAAGTGCATCAAGTGGTCTTCCAAGTCTGATATAAATCTGCGCCCTGCCGTTGATTGCATCTTCATTCCGCGGATTCTGAAGCAGTGCATTCTCAAAATCTTCAAGGGCTTCAGTAAAATTTTTCTTACTCAGATAGATTCCACCACGATTGCAATATGCTTTGTCAAGGGTAGGGTCAAGCGATAAAGCTGTTGAATAATCCGAGAAAGCAGCATCAATTCTATTGAGCCGACGCAGTAAATTACCGCGATTAATGAAAAAAACTGCAACAATCGGATTGAGTTCAATTGCCTTGTCGAAATTGGCAAGAGCCCTTTTGAACTCGTTCCTACGGGTATAAATGATTCCCCGATGATTGTATGCATATTCATAATCCGGAGCAAATTTAACAGCGGAATTGAGATAATTCAGTGCAAAATCAAGGTTTCCCATGCGAATCTGTTGCTCAGCATTTCGCACAAGCCTGTTCGTTTCTTTGTGCAAAACCTGCTTGCGATATTCAATTGCATCTTTTACGACTTCAAAAGTGCCGAAATCTATGATAAATTCATCCAATATTTCTACGAACTTACTTGCTTGCTCCTGACCGATGAAATAGTTTGCCTTTTGCTTAATGTTGTTGAATTCTTGCTTGGCAGCATCTTCCTCGCTGACTGGCTTCATCTTCTGCGATTTGGTTGATAATTTAATTTGCGACTTTGAAAGAAAATTCTCAAGATGAAGCTTTGTGATTGAAACATCGAATTTTGCTTCATTCTTGTTCAAAATACCCATGAGCTTCTGTAATTCCACCTCTGTCAAAAATTTCCTGTAAAAAGCAACTTGTGCAACATTTACATCGCTGTTGCCGTCATGCACCAGTTCATTACATTCTTCAATAATCTCTGAAACCTGTTCAACATTGAGAAACTTGTGCTGAAGCGCGATAATACAAAATAAATTTGAATCAAAACTCTTTCGAACAATTTTCGGCAGTATGCCTGATTCCAGATTGCTTCGGGCTTCAATCAATCCATCAATTAATTCTTGTGCGTTTTGAAACCTGTTTTCTGGTTTTTTCGCAAGCAAACGCATTACCATCTCATTAATGTAATACGGAATTTCAGGTACAAAGTCGGTAACTGGCTTTGGCATTTCAGATTGATGCATAAGCATGACTGCCAGGGTTGTACCCGCGGAAAACGGTCGGTGACCTGTAAGCATCTGATAAAAAGTAACACCCAGAGAATATAAATCGCTTCGGGCATCAAGTTTACTACCAGTGCATTGTTCAGGCGACATATACGCAGGTGAACCGAAAACTTCGCCAGTCTTGGTCAGCTCCAAATTAATCGAAGCATCCTTTGCAAGTCCGAAATCGGCAATTCGAATTTCGCCATCTTTTGCGAGAAGAATGTTGTCAGGCTTGATATCGCGATGAACGATTCCACGTAAATGTGCTGCCATCAATCCTTGAGCCACTTCATTGATTATGTGAATGGCAAGTTTAGTATCCAGTTTCGCTTTATTGTGCAACAGTTTCGTAAGTGAACCGCCGTCAATATACTGCATTACGATGTAAAAATAATCGTTTTCTTTCCCGACATCGTAAACCTGGACAATGTTTGGATGCTCAAGTTTGGCAGCGGTTCTTGCTTCCTGTATGAATCTTTCAGCAAATTCCTTCTGGAAACCGAAGTTTGGGGGCAGTAGTTTCACTGCACGAGTTTGCATAAGGATTTGATGAGTTCCGAGATAAACCGTGCCCATACCACCCTTGCCGATAATCTGCTCAAGTATGCAATTGCCAAACACTGAGCCGATAAAAGACTCTTCAAATTCATTTTTATTTTGCTGTATTATAGGTGTATCAGTGATAGTACCAGATTGTGGAGAGTTTTTTTCCTGTTCAATCTGATTCAATATCTTTTGTTTTTTCTTTTCGTCATTTTTAAAACTAACCAGAATTTTCTCTAGTGATTTTATCTGACTTGCTGATAAAAGCTTGCGTCTATCAATTAAATCGAGAACATTTAATTCATCGTCAGATTTCTTTTTTTCAATTAAATCCTGCACCAATATCTGAACCCTTGCTGAGCTAAGCCAGCCTTTCTCAACAATGTAAGATGCAATCTTTTCATCTAGCGGTGAAAACATATTTGAGTCCGGATATTTACAAAATGTTAATCAGCTCAGTTGGTTCAGAACTGTCATTTCGAAAGATAGTTTGCAGTTTTTGCTCTGCCAGTTCAATAAC
>JAIOTL010000176.1 GCA_021106775.1 Planctomycetota bacterium
TCAAAAACGTCAATTTCACGTGTGTTCTCGTTTAAGGCAATTTTTGCTGCCTTTTTACAATTCTTCGTAACACCAAGGTTTCTGGCAATAAAGTTGCCGACACCCGTTGGAATTACTGCGATTCTGCAATTCAGATTCCCTGTGTCTATCAGAGCATTAGCAATTTCATTGATTGTGCCGTCACCACCAATTGAAACAATCTCATCGATTTCATCTGTGCAAACGGTTGAAGCAATTTCATAAGCATGGTTTTTGTGCTTGGTTTCTTCAATTCTCACTTTTATTTCGTGCTTTTCCAACTCTGTACGCACTCTTTTTGCAACAATCCTACCTCGACGTATACCGGAAACAGGATTCACAATTATTAGTACATTTTTCATTGAATTAACCAATATGGCTGTCAATAAGCTGAATTGTTAGTTCCATGCAAAATGTGCAAACGCTTTATTCGCTTCTGCCATCTTATGCACGTTCTCACGTTTTTTCATCGCGGTTCCTTCACCACGATATGCGTCTATCAATTCTTCAGCAAATCTTTTGAACATGGGTTTGCCTGAACGTGCTCTTGTTGCCTGAAGAATCCAACGAATTGCGAGCGATTGCCGTCTTTTCGGATTAACCTCAGTTGGCACTTGATAAGTTGCACCACCGACTCTGCGGCTTCTAACTTCGATTTCCGGCTTAACGTTATCAATTGCATCTTTGAACAATTTCAATGGTTTTTCTTTCGGGTATTTTTTCCCGAGAGCTTCCATTGCATCGTAAACAATCTTTTGGGCAGTTGACTTTTTACCGTCATACATCAGGCAGTTGATGAATTTTGCAACAAGCATGTCGTGATACTTCGGATCAGGCTTGAGAAAATGTGCAGTAGATTTGAACTTACGCGGCATAGGGTACTCCTTTTGTTGGTTGCTGAAATCAGCAATTTCCCCTCGAGATTGCGTTATCTCGAACTATAGATTTTGAATTCGAAACTCTATCAAAAAATTATTGAAAGTCAAACATTTCTCGAAATATTTCTTATGTTGTTGAATTAAAATATAATTCTATAATGCCTTCCAAACAGTATATTGGTTCACATGATATTCAGAAAAAACGCTAAAATTCATATTTCGTATTTCACATGACGTCATTGAAGCACATTATTTTCAATGTCATGCTTTTATTATCGCTGCAACCAAAGGATTAATACCAATGTCAGAAGAACCAAAAATACACAAACCCATTGAGAATTTCGGGATAAATTTGCTTGATTTCGCAGAATGCGCGGGCTGAGCGGGTAAAATGTCACCCGCTATTTTAGCGGAACTTCTCAAAATGATTCCCAAAAAATCAAGCGACAGACTCTTGGTCGGTACAGAAACATTCGACGATGCAGGAGTTTTCAAGCTAAATGATGAGACAGCACTTGTATTTACGACGGATTTTTTTGCACCGGTAGTTGATGATGCGAAGTGGTACGGCAGAATTTCTGCTTCCAACTCACTTTCCGATGTTTACGCAATGGGTGCGCAACCTTTGATTGTGTTAAACGCCATGGGCTATCCATCTAGCGCGCTTCCACCGAGAATCATTGCGGATATTTTGATTGGTGCCGGTGAGAAGATTGAGGAATCAGGCGCGATTCTTGCTGGCGGTCATACTATGGAACAATCCGACATATTTTTCGGACTGGCGGTTGTAGGCACAATTCATCCTGATAAAATCCTGACGAATGCTGGTGCGAAAGTTGGCGACATCTTAATTTTATCAAAGCCTATTGGCTCGGGTATTTTATCGACATCGCTTAAAAACGGTATACTTGAGGATAAGGAATATCAGCCTTTGCTTGAGGTTATGGCGAGACTGAACAAATATGCTATGGAAGCTTCGCTTGATTTTAACATAAATTCTATGACTGATGTTACCGGTTATGGTTTCATGGGACATTTACGAGAGATGATGGCGGGGTCACAGACGACTGCGGTTGTACAGTCAGATTTGATTCCTCTTGTTGGCGATGTTATTAAATATGCGAAACTCAAGCAAGTGCCTGGCGGAAGCCTTAGAAACAAGGAATATCTCGATGATTTTGTGAGAATCGATGAAAATATTAACAGATATTTGATTGATGTTTTATTCGACGCTCAGACTTCTGGCGGATTGCTTATCTCGCTTCCAGAAGACAAGGCACAGGATGCAGTTTCTGCGATTCGGAAAAACGGTGAAATACATGCTGAAATTGTCGGCAAGGTTATCGCAAAAGAAAATGTCGATATTATCCTGCAATAACAGTTTTTTTCTAGTGCTTTGTCAAGAAAGTAGTAAAGGGTTAAAAAAACTGTCATTCCCAACTCGATTGGGAATCCAGCAGAAGTTAGAATATAATATTGTTTCAGTCTGGATTCCCGTTTTCACGGGAATGACAATCCTTCGAAACTTGCCTGACAGTGTACTAGGTCAGGTATGAAATTTGCAGGGCTATCGAAAAAACACCTGCTGGTATAACTTTCAACTCAAAAAGAAACAAATTATCGTAAATAAAGGTCATACCGAGTACAAAATCCAAATCCCGCCTGCGATCAGGATTGTACGTAACATCCAGATTACGTTCTTGAGCTTCATAAAAATGAAAGCCGAAACCCGAATAAATATTCAACGATGTCCGTTTTTCAATCTTTAGTGCCTCAAAAGCAAGATATATCTGAGCACGGAAAATGTATATGTCGGTTGCAATATCAACGGTAATATCCTGAATAACATCCGCTTCATCAATCTCATATGTTTGATAATCCTGGATTGTCGTCTGCCAAACTCGAAACGAAGCCTGAGAAATCAACGTAAAATCTTTGTTTAACGGCAATCCAAACTTCATTTCAGCCATGAATGTCAAATCCCAATCATATTGTAGATGCGTCGCATTCTCAACATTACCATCAGTATCGAAATCGTGCCTTACCTCAGTTTTCCTCGCCAATCCACCTTCAATTAAAAAAGATACATATTTATGCACAACGCCACTGAAATTTACACCCGACCAATAATCGATAACTTTGTTTTGTTGCTCTTTCAATATCGGTATCAGCTGGTTTTCATGCGTTTTGAAGTAATAGTCAAGAAAAATCCCGGAAGATGTAAACTCTTGGAATTCGAATGAATTTAATCCAATAATGCCGATACCAGGTTTGAAAAAGTTGTTCCAAAAATGCGATGCATCATCGAGATATGAATAATCGACTTGTGATTCCCAGGGATAATTTCGGATTTCAATATCATCAATGCTATCGCCCTGTGCAAAACACGGAATTGAATAAATAACCAGCAAAATTAACACAGGAATCAGGTTAAATCTATATAACTTCATTTTCGCTTGAATTTCTTAAATTGTTATGTTCACTGAAGTATACCAGCAATAAACATACATATCATTTACTTTCTTGAAAAAATCATCTTGATTATTGAGCAATAACATATATTTTATTAGGCTTAATTAAAATTTGGAGTGAAAGTAAAAATGCCCACGATAAATCAGCTCGTTAAAAAAGGACGCTCGCCGAAGGTTAAAAAATCAAAATCACCTGCTTTGGAGCTTTGTCCTCAACGCAGGGGTGTCTGCCTTCAGGTTAAAACCCTTACGCCGAAAAAGCCGAATTCAGCATTGCGTAAAGTCGCACGTGTAAGACTTTCGAATAAACGTGAAATCACTGTTTATATTCCAGGTGAGGGTCATAATCTTCAGGACCACTCGATTGTTCTCGTCAGAGGTGGTCGTGTTCGCGACCTTCCGGGTGTTCGTTATCATGTTATCCGTGGTGCCTTGGATACATCAGGTGTTGAGAACAGAATGCAGTCAAGGTCGAAGTATGGTGCGAAACGTCCGAAAAAATCTGCAAAATAAATTCGTTTTTCCATAATCCATGATTTTGAGCTTGTTAAGTAAGTTTTTCTGAGCAACCACAAATATTTGCATAATAAAAATCTGTGATAATAAAATTCCCGTTCACACGAACGGGTTTTTAAATTTTATACTGAATTTCAATAAAAATAGATAAAATCACCAATATGATTCATTGAGGTTTTGTTGAGAAATTCATTTTTTGCTGCAATTATCATCGTCTTAGCTGTTGCAATTCCGTGCTTTGCTCAGGACATCAACGATCCGCGAAAGGATTCTGATGGATTGTCCGCAGATTTGAACTTGGGACACATGCTTTTTTTTGGTCAAGGAGACAGCTCTGACATTGTATCAATCACACTCAACGCTGATTTTAATATGAGCGACTGGGCACTTGGCATTCAACTGCCGGTTTTTCTTGAAACTTCCGATTTTGGCATATCCAATCACGCATATGACGAATTCTCGGATTTTGTGCAATTTCTCAAGTACATGCGACATGGTTTCAAGAATAAAACCGATGTTTATTTCAGAATTGGTACTCTGTTTGGGAAGACAGCGAAAATCGGTCATGGAAGTATAGTTGCCGATTATTATTCGGATATAGATTTTGATTCACCACAGAAAGGGTTTCAATTTGACTGGGATTTTGAACGTTGGGGTTTTGAAACGATTGTAAACTCTATCACAGAGCGAAATTTACTTGCAGCAAGATTTTTTTTAAGACCTTTTTATAAAAACAGACTGCGTGAGTATCGTGAATTCTGCATAGGCATTAGTTTTGCTGCTGACCATGATGCTCCTCAACAAATGCTCAAAGATAACGAAGGAAATGTTCGGTTTGATCCTGCAGGAAACTTAAAATACGATAGTAAACAAGTAAATTTCTTTGCCTTTGACCTCGAAATCCCGCTTATCAGCATGAATTCATTGAAAATTTCACCATATTTTGATTACATAATGATGCATAATTATGGCAGCGGATTTCACCTTGGAATTCGCAATGAATTCAACATTCCGATACTCGGTGATATTTTGCCCATTGACCTGGTTATTGAATACCGGAATCATCAATCGGGATTTATGCCTGTATACTTTGACAGTTTTTATGAAATCGAGCGTTTTAATTATCCGCTTACAATATCTCCATCAACTAAACTTGCCTTTGTACCCAGCACTCAGTCATCTTCAGGATTGTATTCAAGCTTACAATGGGGAATTAAGGAATTATTCTGGATTCGAAGCAGCATTGAATTTTATAATAATGACCCTCAAAATCTTAAGAACTCCGTTACTCTCGAGGCTGCGACGGAAACTTATTTCGAGCTAAAATTGCTCTTTGCTCAGCACAAAATTGAAAACTACGATAAAATTCTTGAGCGTAACGAGAAATCAATCATTCTCTTTAATTTTTCTTTTCCTGTGAAACTTGGTTCTGGGAATCTCTTGTTTGGTTTCATGTTCAAGCGAAGTTGGCGGTTAAACACTGATACCAGCACGTATGTGCCAGTTGACGTTAATATGCCATATATTTCCTATCGCATGATTTTCGGTTAATTTTTTTTAAAGTTTGATGTTTACATGTCATTCTGAAACGTATGAAGTCCTTTAACTATTCAGATATTCGACCGCTAGGATTCTTCGCTTCGCTCAGAATGACAATCCCAACGTTCCCTGTTTTCGCAGGAGCGACAAAAAGAACATTGCTTGCTTAACATCATTGTTTTTTGCGGAAATGCAGCTTTTTGCTTTCAATTTCATCATATTTTTCAGCCATCTCGCGCCATTTATTATATTCAGAAACCTTTATTCGCGATTTCTTATAAACCTGACGATAAACCAGTGTTATGCAGTTTTTACCTGTCTTAACCTCGAAAATTAAGTCGATAAACTCACTTTCAATTCGAGTAGTCTGCGGAATCTTCACAATTTCGTAATTAGCTGGATATTGTATCTCAATGCTGTATTCGCTGATGTTCGGCGGATTAAGAATTATGTCGAATCGACGCTCTGCAAGCTGAATATTTTCATCGCTGAGAAATTCCCCGGGCTTTAACATTGGCATCACAACCAACTCATCCGCTTTCATACTCGCAAAGTTCTTGATTCGTGCTTTATAGCTGTATTCAACCTTTTCAGTCTGATTATACACATCGAAAAATTTTATGTCCGAGATTTCAGTTTCAGGAAACATCGACGTATAATATTTTACGATTTCTGGTAAAATTTTCGATTTCTGCTCGTATTTGCGTCTGACATATGGCTCCCAGCTTCCGTTGTAGAACAAACTAACCTCAGCATCAGCAGCTCCGTCTTCGGAAAGCGTAATTATCATCGACTTTTTCTGCATGTTTTCGTTAATATTCGTTTTCGGAGTCTCAGCAATAATCCCCTTGTTATCCTTGATAATTATTACTTGCGCGCCGGTGTCATATTCAGGAAGTATGTCAAATGGATGAAATTCCGCGGTACCATCAAGATATTTCATGCTCCCATCAGGCATCTCGACTACCGAAATCATGTGATTGAAATGCCCTATCATAGGAAGCGTTACGTCTTCGCGACTTCTGCGCATCGTTAGATTAATCATCACCGGGTACGCTTTCACGTCAAGCAGCTTCAACATTGTAATCATCAAAATCGATTTATCCTTACAATCGCCAAATTGTCTGTTCAAAATTGTATCAGCAGTAAACGGTTTGTATCCATGTATGCCGAAAACCCATTCAGCATCATATCGAATCTTGTTCGTGATAAAATAATAAATCGCTTGTATTTTCGATTCGATAGATTCCAGGTCTTCGGTTAATTCAGCCACTTTCTTTCGTATGTTTTCTGTTACATTCGTCTGATGCTTGATAAGATTTGTGTACCATTTCGCAAACTCATCCCAGCTTTGATATGTCGAAATCTCAAGATAATCAACAATTTCGGTAAGTTCGGGAATATCTGCTTCAGGCTCAAGCGCATCGATATTGTCGAACGTCCAATCATAAATAACTTTATTGTTCTCAGCATCATTGGTGATTTTGGCGGATTTTGCGGTTGCATCTGGATAAATCCTGAAATTTCGAGATTTCGGTAAACAGTACGTCAGTTTCGCTCTTTTAGCAGGCACTTCCCACGTGAAAAAATATCTGTCTCCGTAATAATCTCCGAAAACTCCGCGATTCTTGATGTTCATTTCCGCAGCAAGCTCAATTATATCACCTACTTTTAGCATCCCGAAATAAACCCATCCATCCTCAACTAATGCATTTTCAATGCTTCCGTCATTTTTATGCACCCGGGCAATGTAAATCCGACCGTCGTTGAAGCCAATCGGGAAATCCTCAGCATATTCATATACACCCTCATCGTTGGTAATCCGCTTGGCATAATAAATCACCTTTTTATAACGACCATCAGGCTCAATGTTGAAAATTTCATGATTGTATACAATCTCGATTGGAAAATCCTTGCGAAACTCTTCTTTCCGCGCATCGGCAATCAGTTTCGTAACATCATCAAAAAACTGTTGTTCATACTCGACTTTGTCCGCATTTTTATGCTGAAAATACTCTTGAAGCTCAAGGATTTGCGGATTCAAAGCAAGTGCTTTCAACCATGCTTTCTCTGCCGACTCAACATCGTCAAGATAATAATGAAAATTTCCAAGTCGATACCAGTGCATGCAGTCATCAGGGCAAATTTCAATCAATTTTAAGGTTTCATCAAGTGCTTTCTGATTTTCACCTCTGCCAACATAATGTCGGAATAGCATATTTAATGCATCAAAATTGTATGGATTCATCGAAATAAGCTTAAGATATAGTTCCAAAGCATCAGAATCTTGTCCGACTTTTTCTAATAAATCCGCATATCTCAAGGAGAATTTATAAGCATCATGCTGAGAGTAAAGCATCTTCACAACATCATGCTGAATTACTGAATTATTCTTAAGTAAATACTGCAAAGTGAAATAATCTGCCTTCTTCGACTGCCACAATTGCATAGTGGATTTATCCAGCAGTGCTTTCTCAATGTCCCAATTGCGCATATTGTAATATTTTTGACGCAAATCGAAAAGAATGCTCTGGTTGTTCACGAGTTTTCGTGCTGTCTCCAGATATTTCTCGACCTTGAATTGGTTTGATAATTTCAGGTAGAATTTCGCTAATTCGACCGTCGGTGCAGCAATTGCAGGATCATATTCACAAGCTTTCAGAAGCATTTTACGCTTAAAATTCAATTGTCGTTCATACTTCGACTTCTTTTCATCCACGCTCCACATCGCTGCATAATACGCAAGTATCGAATTCTCAGGTGAAGTTTGAATCGACCTTTGAAGCAGGATTTTAGGTACAAAATTTTTCGGCTCCTGGGTTTCAAAGTATTTTTGGAGGAAAGCGAGAATCAACAAATCAAAACTTGAACCTTTTTCATCCAATTTTTTCTCAAATTCACTTGTAATATCACACTTGAATTCCTCCTTGAATCCATGTTGTGAATCTTTCTTTTTCCAACATTTTTTCGCAATGTCAAAATTTGTCCACCATTTCTCATCAGTATCAAGCACAGACAGAAACTTGTGTTCTCTGCCGTTGACATCCGTAATCCGCGTCCTGCTCAGGAATTCATCATTACTCGAATTACCCCATTTCATCAGAACAATACTCAAACCTGGTGTAAAACTAAGCGGAAAAACGTCCTGGTCTATCCGTAATCGTCGATTTATGTCTTTTCTATAAACATTCTCACCATTTACAGAACACGCGAACGAACCTGTGCTTGAAACGCGAAACGTAGCATTTTGACTTGTTTTTGACGAATTCTCAACTATCGCAGCGGTATAGACACAGGTTTCTTCAAAAGGTTCTACAAGCTTTGCAAAATCCAATGTGCCGAAGAAAGGTTCAAACGCCACCGTCCGCCAGCTGATGCTTCTTGCAGCACCCTCGACCTTTTCATCACGTATTGGTAAAAGACTTTCAGGCGGATATTCAACCAGCATCCCTGTGTTTGTGTTGTTGCGGAAAGGTCCAATAATCTGCCAATCTGTGATGAAATTCATACCTTCGGAAGTTTTCTTCGCAAGCTCGAA
>JAIOTL010000079.1 GCA_021106775.1 Planctomycetota bacterium
CGAACCATTTGCATTCATAACATAAATTTCAGGATTTCCATCCCGATATGAATAAAAAGCTATTTTTGTTCCATCAGGAGACCAAACAGAATAATAATCATTTGCAGGATGATTTGATAAATTAGTTTGATTAGAACCATTTGCATTCATAACATAAATTTCACAATTTTCATTTCTATTTGATATAAACGCTATTTTTGTTCCATCAGGAGACCAAGCAGGATGAAAATCATCTGCAGGATTGCTTGTTAATCTTGTTTGATTAGAACCATTTACATTCATAATATAAATTTCATCATTTTCATCTCTATTTGAAAAAAAAGCTATTTTTGTTCCATCTGGAGACCAAACAGGAGAATAGTCATCTGAAGAATTATTTGTTAATCTTGTTAGATACGAACCATTTGCATTCATAACATAAATTTCAGGATTTCCATCCCGATATGAATAAAAAGCTATTTTTGTTCCATCAGGAGACCAAACAGGAGCACCAGCCGATTCAGAATTAACTGTTAATCTTGTTTGATTAAAACCATTATTATCCATAACATAAATTTCACTATCTCCATCTCTATGTGAACGAAAAGCAATCTTAGAAATATCATTTATAGTTATTTTAACAGCTTGATTATCTATTCCACCTTTTCCATCATTAGCACTTACTGAAATATAATAAACTCCTGAATCATCATAATCTGTTAGCCATTCAAAAGTATCGTCGGTTATTTTAACAAATATGGGATTATCAATACTATAAACAAGGTTATCACCATCAGAATCAACAGCATTAAGCACAATCTGAATCAAAGTATTTTCATCTTGTACAATATCAACAACAAAATCTAAAACAGGAGACCTGTTAACATCATTAACTGTTATTTGAACAACTTGCATATCTACTTTACCTTTATCATCCTTAACAGTTACTACAGAACTATAAATTCCTGAATCTTCAAAATCAGTTTGCCATTCACCATTTGCATCTATTGGAGGAGTATAATTAAAAGTTAAAGGGTCATTATCAGGATCACTAGCTATTGGATTTATTTTTACTAATTCACCCTCATTAACAATAACATCAGCAATGTAATCTAAAACAGGTGATTTGCTAGGATTTATTAAAACATTACAATTTGCTGAAATTGAATATGTGCATAACAAACAAACAATAAAAAGCAGATTTCTTGGATTAAGAAAACTTTTTTTTTTACTAAAAAAACCTTTCTTTTCTTCATTCTTAATCCTTTCCTCAATTCTCATTTCAATCCCCCTGAAATCTTAAATCTCAAATTAACATCTATAAGTTATTTTACGAAATTTCTATAAAAGTAAAAGAAATTTATAAACTTAGAATGATTCGGTGTATTCGCCGTAGATTTCGCGCAATGCATCGCTGATTTCGCCTAACGTTGCACCCGCACGAACACAATCGATGAATTTATACATCATATTGTTCTCTGTTGATGCATCGACGGTTGCAGGCGGATTTGCAGCATGCTGTTGCAGGTTCTTCAATGTTACATCAACTTTTTCTTGGTCGCGATTTGCTTTATATGCTTTCAATCGCTCTCGTTGCTGTGTTTCCACACTCTCATCAACCTTCAAAATCTTCATGTGATTCGCATCGCCTTCGTCCATCTGAAACTTATTCACGCCGACAACAATTTCCTCCAAACGCTCAATCCGCTTTTGCTCGTCATATGCTGCCTGCTGAATCTCTCGCTGGAAGAATCCCTGCTCAATTGCTGCAGTCGCTCCACCAAGCTCATCAATCTTATTTATGTAATCCCATGCCCGTTTCTCAATTTCGTCCGTAAGCTGCTCAACATAATACGAACCTGCAAACGGGTCAATCGTGTCTGCAACACCGCTTTCGTTCGCAATAATCTGCTGAGTTCGAAGGGCAATATTAACCGATTCCTCAGTCGGCAGCGCAAGTGCTTCATCCCGTGAGTTTGTATGCAGAGATTGCGTTCCACCCAAAACCGCAGACATCGCCTGCATTGCAACACGAACGATATTATTGTCGGGTTGTTGGGATGTTAGCGTACAACCTGCTGTTTGTGTGTGGAATCGTAGCATCATAGATTTTTGCTTCTTTGCCCCGAAACGCTCTTTCATGATTTTTGCCCACATACGACGGGCAGCACGGAATTTTGCGATTTCCTCAAGGAAATTTTTGTGTGCGTTGAAGAAAAAAGAAAGCCGACCCGCAAATTTATCGACATCCATACCTGCTTTCACTGCTGCTTCGACGTAAGCGATTCCATCCGCCAGCGTGAACGCGATTTCCTGCACTGCGGTTGAACCCGCTTCGCGAATATGATAGCCGGAGATTGAAATCGTATTCCACCTCGGCACATTCTCGCTGCAAAACGCGAAAATATCCGTAATTATCCGCAAACTCGGTTTCGGCGGGTAAATGTAGGTTTTCCGAGCAGCATATTCTTTGAGCAGGTCGTTCTGGATTGTCCCAGTAACTTTATCCCATCCAACACCCTGTTCTTCCGCAAGTACGAGGTACATTGAAAGTAGAATTGCTGCGGTGGAGTTAATTGTCATCGAAGTCGAAACTTTGCCAAGCGGAATATCATTGAATAATGTGCGCATGTCATCGAGTGTATCAATTGCAACACCAGTTTTGCCGACTTCCCCCTGCGAAAGTGCGTGGTCGGAGTCATAGCCGATTTGCGTTGGTAAATCAAATGCGACACTCAAACCTGTCTGCCCATTGGCGAGCAGGAATTTGTAACGTTCGTTGGTTTCCTCTGCAGAGCCAAAGCCAGCATATTGTCGCATCGTCCAAAAC
>JAIOTL010000007.1 GCA_021106775.1 Planctomycetota bacterium
GGCGATAAAGAGAGAGTTCAGGTTGAAACTGAATTCGGCACGGTGAAACTAGTAAAATCGGAGAAGTACATTTTTTGTCAAAGGCATGGATTGGATAAAGCGGATTATGTTCCACCGCATAGCATAAATCATCAGGCGAATCTGAAAGCTCTGGCATCATTCAATCCTACGGCAATTGTTGGATTTACTTCTGTTGGCTCGCTCAAAGTTGAACTTACTCCGGGCACAGTGATGATTCCTGACGATTATTTCTCGCCTTTTGTGAACAAAACTTTCTTCGATAAGTTGAATCCTCGTGCAATTACTCCTGGTTTCGACGATAAATTACAGAATTGGCTTTCGGATTTGCTCAAAAACAACGATATTGAGCATGTAAACTCGGGTTCTTACGCACTTATGCAAGGTCCGAGGTTTGAAACCTGTTCGGAGATAAAGTTTCTCCGGCAATATGCTGAGGTTGTTGGAATGACGGCAGCTCACGAGGCAACGCTTGCGAAAGAGCTTGATATTCCTTATGCGTTGATATCGATGATTGACAATTATGCGAATGGAGTTGCGGATAAACCGTTGTCCTTTGCGGATTTTGAAAAAGGTGTTGCTGAGAATTTCACAAAGGTTATGATGATATTTAATCTAATTATCAAGAATTTTTGTGCATATGTTCAATAAATTTGATGAAGATTTTTTCGTTTTTGATGTTATTGAATTCTTCTGCTTTTTTCGCGCGTTCGATGAGGAATTTCGGCGGATTCTTGATTTTACTCAGCCACATTAACGCTTGCTTGTTTTTACCGAGTTTGGCGGATGAAATTGCGCAATTGTACTGAGATTCATCGAAATCGGGAGCGATTTCTGCAGAGGTTTCAAAATTCGCTAGTGCATCCTCATATTTCTCATTCTGATAACATGCAACGCCAAGGTAGAAATGCGTCATCGCTTCGACATCGGTCAATCTGATGCCAAGTGCCATCTTTTTCCAGCGTTCGATTTTGGGATTATCCTTATAATACTGCAAGAAATCGGTGAAATATCGGATAGAATCGTCGTATTTCCGAAATTTCAACGCTTTCATACCCCAGATGAATAATGTGAACCTTCTGCGTGAATATGCTTTGAGTCCGTACGCAAGTACTGCAACGAAGAATAATGCAATCGCAATGGGAAAGAATATTTCATAGTCGATTTCTTGTGATTTAAGAAGCAAAATCACTGCAGCAGCGAGCAAAATTACGACGATTGCAGTTTTTACCGGAAATCTTACTTTTTGTGCCATTGGAGAATCCATGAAAAAGGAAAAGACATAATACAACACTAGGTTGTGTTTGAAAAATAGTTATAAGTGTATTTCATCAGATTTTTGTAAGGTTCGGAATTTATGATTGAAAAACAACGCAGGTGAAGCCAACGCTTTATTGAGGATGTTTTGATTGAAGAAATTTGAAAATTGTATAAAGCTGGAAAAATACACAGAAGTAGTTTTCAAACACAGCTTAATATTAAACATCAATACTTTGCTTTTACGCAGATTGCAAACATCCAAGCATCAGCATTATTTGGGACGATTTCTGTATCAAAAAGGTAACCTGCCTTGAAATCAACGATGAATCGACTGCTAAAGTTCATACGGTAAACGGTGTCGATTTCGTTTCCGGGTTTCGGTCCCGAACCGCTGTAAATTCTATCATAATATGCTGCGATGATGAGCAAACGAGAACTATATGAAAACCGGAAACCTGAAACTACCTTAATTGCCGTATAATTTCTGTTTAATCCGATGCCGATGTTTGCGTCGTCAAGAATCATTGTTGTGCTTAGTGATGCTGTGTTGAAATAGTTTTCGTTTGTAACACTGGCAGGATTATTTCCGTCGAGATACCAGAACGAGAAATCGAAGAAATATATTTTGTTTAAGGTTATGTATTTGAGACCAACGTAATAAGCTCTTGATGAAACGTCTGCACCAGCATGGAAAACTCCGAAGGCGTATGTGGAGAATTCAGAATCAATTGCGAGTTTTGAGCCGACCCAGTACGATTGGAAGTGATTTCCGCGCTGTTGCCAGCTTGAGATTCCTGAGATGTAGGTTGAGAAAGGACTCGGAGAATACTCTGCATCGACGAAGGAAAACTGAATGTCATTATTGTAATCATCAACATCTTTATGCATGAAAAACCAACCGCCGCGGAGTTGAAATCCTTTGCCCGTGCTGTATTTGCCGGATATTCCCGCTGGAAAGAACTCGGTTTCAAGGTTTTCACCGATTCTGCCGTATTCAGTGTCCATAAAAAGCTGACCGTGTCCATCAAACCAGTTTTCAACGGACGTATCAAGACCGATTTTAATGTGCATCAATCCTGCTCTGACTTCCACTCCTGCCATAAAAATCCGGTCAAGTGCGAAAAAAGCTTCATCGAATGTCATATTTATTGAGCTGTCTGCACCCAGAATCGACCCTTTCGCCCTAACGATACCGTCCCCGAAAGTTTTGCCTGTCGTTGTTTTTGCATTTTTCATCGAGAAATATATTCCAGTGTATTCAGAAAAACGAACGTCAAGGGAGAGTTCTATCAGTCCGACAAGGTAATAATTCCATTCATCGTCAGCATCAAGCGATGTGAAAAACGGGTCAACCGCGACACCATGAAATTCCGCTTCCCCAGAGACAACAATTTCTACATCGTCCCATTGCGTTCGAATATCAGCGCGCAATACGCTTGTGAAAATAAGCAGAATTATTGTCGAAATCAGCCATGTTTCAGATTTTAGTTGCATATTTTTTTCCGTAAATCAGCGAATTTTTAGGAAGAGGAAAATTATCAAGTTTATTGTTACTGCTTCTGTTGCGAAACCATGCAGGTAAACCGCTTTTTCTTGCGTATCCTGTTTTTGTCCACAGAACCAGTCGGTTTCAACCATTTGTACCGTGTCATTCTGAGGGAGCATAGCGACCGAAGAATCCAGGTTTTCGTTTGCTAGGATTCTTCGCTGTGCTCAGAATGACAGGTTCGGTATTCCCTCGAAAACAATATGGCTCTTGCAAGAATCATATCCTCGGGTTTCGTAATCTTGATATTTGTATAACTTCCCTCCACAATTTTAACTTTATAATTCATAAGCTCAACAAGCATTGCGTCGTCAGTAACCGCTGGTTCCTCGAGTTTTCTCCAATTTTCGATAGCTTTTTCAAAAACTTCACGTTTGAAAACCTGAGGAGTTTGAGCTGCGTATAAATACTGACGATTCAGCGTTTGTTCAATCAGTAAATTATCGTTAGTCTTTTTTAGCGTGTCTTTTACTGACACCGCAACAATTGCTGCTCCAGTGTTTTTAGCCTCCATAATCGTCTGCACAATTGAGTTTTTCTCGATAAACGGACGGACAGCATCGTGAATGAGAACAATATCAATGCTCTTAGTGAGACTGTTAAACCCGTTAATAACAGAGTATACTCGCTCGCTGCCCCCGATAACAAATTTCAGTTTTTTATACTCGCTGAAATATTTGCTGACCTCATTACGCACAAATTCAATATCATTTTCAGGAAGCACAATAACGATTTCCGAAATTTCTTCAATATTGATGAATTTCGCGAGTGTGTGAATGATAATAGGCTTACCATCAAGGTTTACGTACTGTTTCCTCTGCTTCGAGTTAAATCTGCTGCCTGAGCCACCAGCAACAAGCACCAATCCTGCTGAGTACATTTGCTGCTTTTCATTGTTCATATCAGGGGTCATGTTTTACTCCACGGGAATCAATACAAGCATATCGAAAGAAACCGACACAAGATATTGTTTCTTACTGGTTTTGTAAAGATATAAATCACCACCCATTGATGTATTCGACGATGTGGGTGTGCCTTGCAGATTCTTCCATTTGAGCATTTCGTTCATGCGTTTACCTGATTTGGAGTCGAATTTGATAATTCCTTTTCTGGTTGGAATGTACAGATATTTGCTTCCGAGAACTCCTCGACCGGTTGTTTTTTCAATCATGCCGAATATATTGAACGGTACGGTTTTATACGAGAAAAGCTCATAATTCTGTGCGGATTCTGAATTCGGGTCGTGGTCAAGTTTGAGATTTAAGCCATAGCATCTTTTTTTGCCCTGAATATGTAGCGTATCGTTGGAAACACCGAGTATGTATAGATAATCGTCAACTGGTTCAGTGCCATAGGGGAATTCTCGGACAAGCTCACCGGATTGTGCATTGATAACGTACATTTTCCGTGAATCAATTGGTGTAATATAAACAAAACCCTTGTGAACGATAATTGGATTGTATTGCCAATGTGTTCCTTGAAG
The DNA here is from genome assembly GCA_021106775.1 of Planctomycetota bacterium. The sequence goes on from JAIOTL010000007.1 coordinate 4,308, forward strand.
CGGCTGATAATTGCTGCCCCAACCCCATGACCTTTGTGAATCGGGTGAAGAAATATTTTTTGGTCGCATATATCTGTTAATGTATTTGATATTTCCCGTTGATGTGTCCAAACATGCAAAAATCCCTGCATTTGTCAGGACATAGAGAAATCCTGAATAATATTTTAGTGTGAACGGAGGCATCGACCTGTTTTCGCGATAACCACCCCAACTCGCTTTCAATTCAGTTGCAATTTTCGTCTTCCAGAGCAGACTTCCACCGGTTTTATCATCAGGTGTGGCATCGAAACTCATAATGTAATAAATTGCTTCCTGGTCGTCGGGATAAATCCCCGCAGCATATAACCTGTTGTCATTGAGTACGAAAGAATTGTCAATGCCGACTTCGGATAGGAATTGTATCGGAATATCATTGAATTTCTCAAGGTCAAGCTCTTCTGCTTGTCCAGGTACCCACCAGACCACCTTGTTGTTATCCTCAAGGTCAATGCACGTAAGAACTTTTCCACGTGCGGTTTGATAACTTGGGTAATAGTAATAATTGTTTGATTTTTCCTCGCCTTTGTCAAATACACCATAAGCATATCTGCCAGTAACAACAATGCTGTTTTTATAGACATCCTTACCAGAAAACTTATTACGCGGAAAGTAAATTGATTCTGGATACTTGATTTTAGAAATAGTTTTGGATATTTCGTTGTTTTCAAACTTGATTTGCTGAACAGTATCATCATTTGCAACAATAATCTTGTCTTTGCTGAAGGCAGGTATCATCATGTTTACAGGTTCATTCGGATCGTTACCGCTACCAAAGCCTCTAATAATAGTTTTTCTCCGAAAATTCGAACGAGAATTACTGCCAGAATCGTTCGGAGTTGAGATATTAACAGTGCTGCCCGTGAATTTCTCGAAATCGAATTGCAAATCAGAATTTTTTAAATCACTTCCCCACCTGAGTATTGTATCTGTGTTTTTCAGGTTGTTGAGAATGAGTTTTCTTAGTTTTTCGACGGTTAAAAGCTCGGTAACATCGTTGTAAACCGTGCTGTTGATTGTAATTGATAATCCTTTGTAATGAGAACTTGCTGAGCGTTTAAAATTCTCGAATTTATAAAAATCGCCTGAGCCGACATAACTTGAAGCAAGATATAAAATATTTAGCGAGTTTTCGCTGAATTCATCATTCCAATAATCGAAAAGTTTTTCGAGATAATACGCGCAGAGAGCGAAATCAGCAGATTCGAATGCAAGTCTACCGGCATGAAACAGGTATTCGTAACCATTCTCAGCGAGGAAGTAATTTTCAGCGATTTGTTGAATAGCCCTTTTATTTCGAGTTCGAATCGCATCCGTGAACAATATATCGGATTTACCCGAAATCAGCCTTTGATAACGCTTTCGAACTTCAATTGGCAATTCAGCGATTTGCCCGAGAACGAATCCTTTGACAGTTAAATATCTACCGAAAAGTGTCTTTTTATCATATATGTCTTTGTACAAATTTGCCTGGTAAAAAACGTGGTGATTGGCGTTCTCAGCATCTTGTTCATTGGTTTCGATTTTATCAAGCTTGTTCAACAGATTGATGTACACAGTGAGTGCCTCGTCGTATCGCTCTTCAAGTTCAAATGAAAGTGCCTGCTCAAGCTTGTTTGCGAAAAGACTTTCTTCGGTTATATAAATATCGCTGTTAAAGATATCTTCACTGTTTGTGATAGCACTGGTGAAAAGCAGAAAAAGTGCCAGCAAAATGATTCGACGCATTATCATCTCTCCAGTATTTCTTAGACATATTATTATACGTTATTGACTGAAAGCTTGGTGATACTTTTCAGGCTTTTTGTGAATAATGATATTGCGGATTTAGGTAGTGTTCAAACTCAACCTATGGTTCGATTTTTTTAATCTGGTCTTGCAAGGAATTCAGCACTTCTTCCTGATTTCCACCTTCCTTGAGCATTTGCAGGAATATACCTCGCACATTTTCATCGGTAAAGATGCTGTCTGTGAACAATCTATAGAATGCGGTTGAGTTTAAGTATTTTCCTGATTCAGGCGGAACAGCGTAGAACAGGTCTTCGTATTGTTCGCGTGTAAGCGTTAATGAATTCGCACTGCCAACAAGTTGAAAATTATTGGAGTCAATTTTTTTCAGTTCGATCATCATTCACTCCTTTGAAGCATTTTTAATTTAACTAAATTTTACATTTTCTAAGCGAAAAAGACAGCTAAGAATCAGTACAAATGTAATTATTGAAATTTTTTCAGGAGTGAGCGAAGAAATCCTTTGAAAGAAGTGTTTTCAAAAGTGACTTTGGTGAGTATAATTGCTTGTGTTGTAAAGAAAAGCATTGATGATGCATAGGAGAAACACATTGGGTGATACGTTATTGTGCCATCGAGTAAGATTATCGCTACTACATGGAAAAAAGGGTGGAATTCTGTCGAATTTGCTGATTCTGTTTTTCTTCGTCGCAGCTGTTGGTTTGCCGTTTGTAATGTTTGTTTTTATCGGAGATGATGCGGAAACAAAGTCGGGAGACAGCATATTGCGCAAGGTTAATAAGCCGCGTAAACTCAGCAAGCTCGAATCCGAAGCGTCGAAGAAAAAAGGTAAACCCGCGGTCGAAGGTGCATCGAGTATCGAAGATTCAACGGACACCGCAATCAGCGAGAATCTGAAATTGGCTGGCATCTTGAAAAAGCACTGTCAATCAATCGAAAATACCGCAAAAAACCTTCAAAATTCGATAATTTCAATCGATGATGACCAGAAATATGCGGAAATCTTTAGCCAGTACAAAAAAATTCAAATGCTAAAAACATTGTGCAACGTTGAAAAACTCGGCACACACCTCGACGAAAATCTTAGTGAAAATCTAGAAAAATATTCGCAAATCCTTGGTGATTACCTTTCAGACTATAAGAAAAAGTTTGTTTTGGAAAAAGTCGATAAAATCGTTGCCAGGCTCGCATATGACGAAGCACTTGAATACCTTAAGGATGTGATGGAAGGCAAGCTGCACTACGACATGCCCAAGATTTTCATCGAGAATAAACACAGCGGAGTTGCAGGTATAAGCCGAAAAGACCGTGAGCTAGAAAAATATTGGTTTGAGAACGAACAAGTAATCAACTCGGAGAAAGAATTCAAGACTGACGAAACATATTTTAATTTTCTACGGTTCATATCCAGCGTAAACGTTCACGATTCAATAGGTATCGATTATGAAGATGCGTTCAGCATTCTCGAAAAACTCGACAAAATCAATTCTGATTTCACAGAGAAATATTCTTTTGCTCCTGAGGTGAAACCTGTATTAGATGAGATAAAATCGTGCATAAAGGATATGACAACAATAATTATCAGCAGCATTTCGTGCTGGCTGAATGAGCTTAATGACAATAACAACGAGCAAGAGTTTAAAAAACCAGTATTGTTGGATTTTATTTCAAAGGTGAAAAAGAAGTTCGATATTGTTGAAAAATATGAAGCGGAAAAAGCTCTGAAACTATGGGACTCACTAATTGCGATTCTGCAAGCAACGGATGAAGCAAAACATGAAGTTAACCTTAAATATGAAGAACTCGAAAATATGCTGACGCTTCTGAAGTCCGAAATTACAGACTTCGTTGACAACTCGATTGTCCTTGATTCCGATGACATAAAGATAATGGAATCACGTTTAACAAAGATTCTCGATAAAACTCTCATGGCAGCATGGATAACAGATAATTATATCCCGGAAAAATCTGGTGAAATCGACAATCTCATGGAAATGCTTGAAAGCAAAATCTTCAGGATGCTCTATGACAGCATGAATTCACAGAAATTCAATGACAGCAAGTTTCAGAAAGAATGGACAGCATGGAATATCATTTTTAAATTAATCTGGAAGCCTGGCGAAAGCAGGTTCGGCACGAATATCGACAAAATGATGAAAAGTAAGAATATCACAATTTCTGATGGACATTATGCGGATGCATGCCTAATTTTGGAGTCAATAATTGCTTCGGGAAACGGTGATGCGGACAATTCGACACAGAATGATGCATTCTATGAATCAAGCATATACAATGCTGTTGGGCATTGTTTCTTGCTGGCATATGACCTGTTTAAGCTCATCAAAGATAATGCCAACAGCACGAACGGCAATCTTTCGCATGAATTAACCTTCACAATGGAAAAACTGACAAAGATTCTGCGATTCAACGTGCTGAGAATCTGCAAACAACGTATCACCCTCGAAGGTACGATATTAAAGACTCTGCTTAAACAATCTATCGAAAAACTTGAAGATATTTACGATTTTCTGGGTAATAATTCGTCATTAAACAAGGTAGAATTTTATAAATTCGGAAGTGAACGAAAATTGCTGAGAAGATTCGGGAAAACACTTGTGATTGAATAATTGACCGAGTTAAGTGTGTTGCTAACTGTCTGAGCTTCGATTATATTAAATATAGTGCACTGTAACTTAAATTTTGCAACATTGTCGGTAGGTCAGGCATCTTGCCTGACACTCAGCATCAATATTAACAGGCAGGGATGCCTGTTCTACCGTTCACTGAAACTTCTGTTACAGTGTACTAGCACAGATTATATGGACTTTAATTCGAGAATGCTGTGAGCAAAAGAAAACTCTTCGATTTTGACGATGATTTTGACAAAAAACACGATAAGAAACGTGAAAAGCCTGAAAAAAAGCTAAGTTCCGTAAAAGAGCATGGAAAATGGTTCACAGGTGAGTTCAAAATCGCACGCATGGCATTGCCTATTCCCGTTCATTCATACTACGATTATGTTATTCCTCGCCCGATTGAAGATATTATAAAAGTCGGCATGCGGCTTCGAGTGCCGTTCCGGTCGCGCAATTTCATCGGTGTGTGCGTGGAAATCATCGATGAAACCCTCGAAAAAGGCTCTCGACAACTCAAGGAAGTCATTGAAGTCATTGACAATGAGCCAATAATCACACAGGAAATCCTTCATCTTTGCAGCTGGATATCAGATTATTATTGCTCACCAATTGGCGAGACAATTAATGCTGCTGTCCCCGGTGGAGTCGCTAAAAAACACAAATCCGCCAAAAAAATCATTGTTCGACCCAATATTCCTGAAGGCGAGGAGCAGAAAACCATCGAAACAATGGAAAACAACGGTAGGACACGTAAGCAGGCAAAAATTCTCAAGATGCTTTACAATTTCCATAGGGATATCACGCCCAATGACCTGATACAAAAACTCGGTATCTCCATGTCACCGATTCAAACTTTGCGCAGAAACGGACTAATTCGCTTTGACAAAATCGACATTGATACTCCTTATGTGGGTAATTACAAGGATAGCTTGAAAAAGGACATTGTTTTGACAGCTCAGCAAGAGCAAGCAATCGCGACAATTAGAAAATGGTTGAAAAAGGGCAAATTCTCAGCATTTCTGCTTCAGGGTGTTACAAGTTCGGGCAAAACTGAAGTTTACATTCATGCCATTTCAGAGGTTCTGAATAATAGTGGCAGCTCAATCTTTCTGGTGCCTGAAATCGCCCTAACTCCTCAGACCATTGCGCGTGTTCGTGACAGGTTCGGCAAAACCGTCGCTGTCTGGCATTCGGCAATGGGTGCAAAGGAGCGTCGTTCTCAGTGGAAGTCGATTCTTTCAGGTGAATCGAAAGTTGTTATCGGTGTTCGATCTGCTGTTTTCGCTCCAGTTAAAAAGCTAAAACTGATAATCGTAGATGAGGAGCATGAAACAACGTATAAACAGCAGAACAATCCGCGATACAATGCTCGGGATGTGGCGGTTCAGCGTGCTTTTATGAATAATGCCTGTGTCGTACTTGGTTCAGCAACTCCAAGCATTGAATCGCGAGCCAATGCTGAGAACAACAAATATCGGTTTCTTAAACTAGATAATCGGGTCGGAGAAGGTAAGCTGCCCAAGCTCGTACTGGTTGACATGCGCATTGAGTGCATCAAGCAGAAGCGTTACGCGGTTTTGTCGGAATATCTTGAGGATGAGCTGAATCAGCGTGTCTCAGCGGGTGAGCAAGCACTTTTGTTCATTAATCGACGAGGTGCACATACGTATTTACATTGTAAAGAGTGTGGATACGTCTTTGAATGTTCCAGTTGCAAGGTGGCGATGACATATCATCGTGATATTCAGAAACTTGTTTGTCATTACTGCTACGACGCTGAAATTCTGCCTGAAACCTGTCCTAAATGCGGAAAAGAATCGATAGTTAGAGGAGGAATCGGAATTCAGGAAGTCGAAGCGGAAGTAATTCGGAAATTCCCAGAATATCGCGTAGCACGCATGGATTCTGACACAATGACGAATCGGGATGCATACGAACAAACTTTAGGCGCGTTTCGTGAAGGGAAAATCGACGTGTTAATTGGCACACAGATGATTGCCAAGGGGCTAGATTTCCCGAACATCACGCTTGTTGGCGTAATCAGCGCGGATCAGATGATGTCTCTGCCGGATTTCCGTGCATCCGAGCGTACATTCCAGATTATTTCTCAGGTGGCAGGTCGTGCAGGTCGTGGAAAAAAAGAAGGACTGGTAATAATCCAGTCGTTTAAACCTGATGAATCTACGTTTCAACTGGCGATGCAGCACAGATTTGACACTTTTTTTCGCAAGGAAATCAACGATAGACGCGCAACCTTTTACCCGCCATACTGCAGAATACTTTTGCTAATCACAGAAAGCAAAAACGAAGCACAGGGATTCGATTTTATGACTGATTTACGGTCGAAAATCGAAGGTTTCGATATGCCGAGTAAGATTTCTATGCTGGGACCTACACCATCACTCCTTTCCAAAATCCGCGATAAATTCAGGCATCAGATTCTAATAAAACTGCCTGATTCAAAAAACGTCAGAAGACTGACTACTAAGCTGAAGGAAGTCAAAGTCCCACGAAACATCAAATTAATCATTGATGTTGACCCTTTCAATTTCCTCTAACCTGCGGATGCAGGCATCCATTTCTTTGCGTCCCCTGTGCATATTTCACCGATTCTGTAGGTTTTGAATAGAAATAACCCCTCACCGAATCAAACTTCGCTTATCAGCTCGTTCTCTTCGACTCCCCCACAAGGGAGGAGTGATGTATGCCAGCAAATTTTCATTTACGTCACCAGTTTGAAGCACACAGAATCTGTAGGTTTTGAAGAGAAAACAACCTTTGTCATACTGCAGCACCTATTGTCATTCTGAACGGAACGCAGTGAAGTGAAGAATCCAGGATGGTCATACACAAAACATCGATTAATACAAAACATTTTGTCCAATGAAGATTCAGATTCAGAATTTTCCAGACATAGTTTAATTAAACAAATTCCACGTTTAACCTTCAGCGAGCCTGAATTCTTCGTTTCACTCGCTTTGCTCGTTCCACTCAGAATGACACGGGGTGGTTGAGCGGAGTCGAAACCACAAACGTTATCTGAGGTGGTTGAGGTTCTCGAAACCACCAATGTTGCGTATTGCCTTTGAAATCATTGCCTTCGACTACGCTGCCTTCGAGAACCTCAGGCAACGTTTCTTCGATGTGTGCAAGTGGGCGTGCAGTAGGTAAATAGTATAATACAAGCAGTTGTATGAGTGCAGTTCGTCCATATTTAATGCTAAATCGATTTCATAGCAATTTAATAGCAAAGTATAGGGAAATTATCTGGCAAACGCCTGCAAAACGCTACCTATCGCTAAATTGATGCCTGTGCTACCGACGTCTCTACAAAATCGACATTCGATGGTTTACATTTTGTCGAACGACAAAAATTATTCGAGGTAATCTTCGGGTAATACACCGGTTGATTTTTTTAGCTCAGCAATGGCAAGTTTTAGACTGATTTTCGCACTGATTTCATCGCGGTTCGCCTGCTCAAGCTCGTTCTGATACTCCTGAACCTGGAAATCCGTTGCTTCGCCAAGTTTTCGTAGCTCTTTCTCTGATTTTAGCTGTTTTTCCGCCAATTCCTTCGCAATTTTCGATGCTTTGTATGTCATGTTTGCTGCCTGGATTTTACGAATCGCTTTCAAAACGTCCGTGATAATCGAAACCTCTGCTGAACGCTTCGAAAAAACTGCTTTTTCCCGATTAATCTGAGCTTTCTTATATTTCGCCCGTTCACTGCGATTTCCAAGCGGATAGCTGAATTCAAAACCCACCTCAAATTCCGTGTTACTCGTATTCCAAAGGTATTCCATTGCTTTACCAAAATCGTTGCCAGCACCGCTAAAATTAAATCCGAGAATTAAATCCAGATTCGGCATTAACTGGTCTTCCTGATATTTGACATTATCCTCAGCGGTTTTCAGAGAAAGATTGGACTGTTTCAGCTCTGGTCGAATTGATAATGCTTTGCGAATATGCGTTTTAGCGTCGATAAAATCCTTCAGGTTTTCACCGATATCCATGCTGTATTCTCTCGGTTTTACAAGAACGAACAATCCACCCTTAACCAGCTCGACTACCCGGTCAGGCGAAATCAGTGCAAGCAAAGTATCTGATGCGTCTCGAACAGATTTCGCTTTCTCAATTAAGTCCTTTTTCTTGGATTCAAGCTGAGCTTGTGCTGCAAAAACGTTAATACCGGTTGCTAAACCCGCAGCTTTCTTACGTTTGATGATGTCAACTTCGTCTTTGGCAAGTAACATCGCACTGAAAGTTACGTTATAATCCTCAATTGCATAAACTTCACTCCAAAATCCGTTCACGATATTATAAATCAGGTCGAGCTTTACCTGGTCAAACATCGCTTCTTTAATCTGTTTTGAGATGTCAGCAATGTCAATAGAGTATCGATTCTGCTCTAATCCAAAGTTTTTAAGCAGATTCTGTCGGAGTTTTATCGAAACTCGTGCTGAATCACTCGTCTGCTGATATGTTGAATCCGTTTCCGTATTCGCATAATTCATGCCGAACGTAAGTGAAGTCCCTGTTTCAAAAGCTTTAGTGAATCCAATGTTTGTTACCCATCTGTCTTCTTCCGAGCCGGTAAAAACATTCTCGATAGTACTTTGCTTGATTCTTTTGTATGTTGTGCTTGCGGGAAAAACGAAATCGACCTGCGATTCCGCCAACTCTTTATCGGCATCTGCAAGTTTTGACTCCAGTTCTGAAGATTGAAGCGAAAAATTCTGTGCCAATCCCATAAACACACATTCTTCAAGACTCAAAGGCAAAACATCTTCTTTGCCAGTCCTAAGAAGCGAAAACGGATCGCGTGTAATAACAGTTTCGTCGAATATTCCATCTTCATCATCAGTTTTATCCTGCGAAATCGTGACACTGTCAGATGCAACTAGAAAGACTAATATCAAAAGTGCTGACAATATCGCTTTTTGCCTCTGCGGAAGCCAATGTTTACAGTTTGGCAATATTACCTCCAATCGTATTACTCATAATTTACTTACAAAATCAGAAAACTAAAGTTTTATTCCGAATAATTTTGACTTCGTTGTTTATTTATAAAGTATATTTTATAAAATATTTTTACTATCTTTGAGAATTTTACAAACTCAATTGATTTTACACCTTCTTTTAAAAAAAATGTTCTGCGAAGTGAGAAAATTTTAAGGTTTTTAAATTTTTCAGGTAATAATTCTTTATGCTAAACAAACAGTAATATTTCTTTGATGTTAAGAATTTCATTGTTAATTTGTTTATGATTATAAAGTTGTGTGACATATTTACATAATTTTGTTCTTAACTTTGAGTGAAGTTTATTAGAAATTAAGCACGAATTGTGAGGAAAATAAAATGAAATTAGTTGCAACGGTTGCAATGTTCTTAATATTGCTTAATTTTGTCGGTTGCGGTATGACATCCGTGGTAAAAGTCGGAATGACAATGCAGCAGGCGAACGAAATCATGCTTAACAACGATTCCAAAGAATTTTACCTTAAGGATTCAACTTGGGGTACGACAGCATGGAAAGTTTACACATTGCCCAACAACACTTGCATTGAGCTTTATTCCGATAATGCCAAGTCACTGATAATTTCCACAATCACAATTGGTGAAAAAGGCAAAGGATACTGGATTAACTCAAGTAACCCCAAAAATGAAACCGTTGATAAAATCGACATTTCCGATTACGAAAAAGAAGATTAACTCCCCCGAATGTATATGCGCAGATTTTCTGCTTTTCTTTTCAACATCAACAATAGGGCATATAACTTTAAGTCCTATGGACAATGCTGTGAGTAAAAGCAGGTTTACCTGTCGATGAGCTAAATTTTTCTTGAGGATTGTTCTCAGGGATATATATTAGGATGATTATTAAATATATTGAGGTTAAGAATGAAGACTGGTACTGGCATCGAGATTACCGGCTCTGGAATCCACTATGTCGAATTGGAAAAAACGCTTGAAGGCTACAAGCTTTTATCTGCTCTTACAATACCAACAGAAATATTCAGCGAGGATTTTGCTGGCTCAATAAATTCCGATACTGACTCAATTGTAAATGCAAAAGAGATTGTTGCAAGACACTTCAACTCAGGTGCAATAAATAATGCAGGCATTATTGGTTTTAGCGGGAACGGCTTGATTTTAAGATACTCAAGAGTAATGCCTGCACCAACAAAACGTCAGCAGATGCTAATTGACTTTGAAATTCAGGAAATGACGGCGCATGGCAAGGAAGACCTTATCTCAGCATACCGCAAGCTTTCAATTCAAAGCCCCGGTGGCGAGGATACGATTCTGGTTTCACTTGCTAAGGACGAATATCTTGAGGGTATTAATTCAACGCTTAGGAAAGTCGGCTTCACTGGTAAATATTTTTCTCCTTCTTGTGTTGCCCTTTACAACAACCTGATGATGTCAGGACAGATTATTAATAAAGAATCTGTTATGGTTGTTGCAATCGACAAAGACACAACTGAACTCGTTATTGTTGAGGATGGTTTTCTTATTTTCGCAAGAAACCTGAATACGGGGGGGAAGTTATTTCTCGATGTGATAAAGGATAAAAAGCCCAATCTGCCCACAATGAAAGCTTGGAATTATCTGCTTTCAAAGGGTGATATTACTCCGCCAGTCAGCGGTGGGGAAGGTTCTTCACTTCAGGTCTCATTCTGGGGTGCAGGCGAAGAACTTTTCAGAATGCTCGAATCAAGCATAAATTTTGCCAGACTCCAGCTTCGTAAACCTCGACTCGATATTCGTAAAATTTTCATTACAGGCGAGCTTGCAAATCTCAAAGGTATCAAAGAATTCATGACAAGCAGGTTCCAGCGTACAGTCGAACTGCTTAACCCGTTACAGGATTTCAGTAAGAAACTTCTGAGCAAAACAATCGGCAAGAAACAGACAATGATGTTTGCACGTAATCCATATCCATATGCTGTCGCCGCTGGACTTGCGAAAATGGCTGTCGATGATGAACCCTTCAACCTCGTGATGAAACCAAAAAGCTATCACAGACGCATGAAATTCATTTATCAGACAATGTTTCTTTATCTGACGATGATAGCACTGGTTGTTACACTTGCATTTAGAGTAATCCACTACGATGTTCAGGCTGAAGCCGCTGAGAAAGCAAAGAAAAGCCTCATCAAAAAAAGCTCAAGCTTCAAAAAAGAATCAAAGAAATTAATCGATTCATTCAAGGAATCTACTGAAAGAGCACCAATCGGCAAATCTCTGCAGGATGCAATTGAACCTAGCATCAGTTTTTACAAACTCTGCCGAATTGTTCGCGAATACGCAAATGAAAACACAGATATTATTATCCAATCGATTATTATCGAACCTTTTGCTGAAAATGTTAATGATTCGCGCGACAGTAAGGATGAAAAAACGTTCACAAAATCGAAACTTAACATCAAGATACATTTCGAAGATATTGGCGCAAAACCGTTGGAACAGCTTAACAAATTCAAGAAATACTTGAAGGATACTGCGAATATAAGATCAACTTCAGTAGCATTCGAAGATGATTCTTTACAGAAAACGAAATGCTACATCGTTACAATCGAGTTATAAACCGGAGGAAGAATGCTTAGTTTCATGAAAAAAGAAATAAAACTAATCATAATCTCAATGTTGACATTGATACTTGTTAGCACTGTTAATATGTTTGGTATAAATCCAGAAAAAGACAAAACTTCAAAAGATTTGATAAAAGCAAAATCCTCAGTTTCACGCTGGGAAAAGGAAATTCAAGAAATATTCAAATACTACAATGAATACGATCTCGAACTTGCCCCACCGCGAACGCATACAAAATATTTTCAGCAGAAGAACTCAGATTCACTCGAAAAAGAAAGAGCATTGCAAAATGTTGTTGCCTTCGAAGTTAAAGAAAATTTCAAAATACCGAAAAAAATTATCAGAGAAGCTCAGGAAGAAAATTATCCGCAGTTGATAAACGATTATGCGAACCAGAAAATTGCAGAACTACTCGACGAAACATACACAAAACTTGAAAGTGCAAAGTATAAATTCCTCAAACCTCTCAAGTTTGACAGTCAGTTAGTACAAGAGAACATGTCATTCGAGCTTTATCAAACTGAAGGACTTGCCTTAATCGGAAAAAAAGAAGAAGAGGTTGGCATGCTCAAAGATGTTGAGCAACAAAATCTTATTCGTGCAGAAGCTGAAGCAACAATGAAACTAATCCAACTCAACATTATCAAGGCTGTTGTCGAGAATGCAAGACTTGCGGGTGTTAGCAGGATTGACGAGATGATTTTTGTATCTCGACCGAAAGAATTAACTTCACGATTTAATGTCAAAGTGAATGAACCTCGATATTATCGCCCGATTGTCATCAAGGTGAATTTTTTTGCGGATGAGTTAAGCACTTTCGATTTCGTTAAATTTTGCATTGATCCATCACCTTCAGGTAGTACAGGAGAGTTTTTAGCAATACACAGCTTTATGCTTGACAATCCCGATGCATTGAAAGCAAATACACCTTCGCTTAGTGTTGCGACTGAAATGGTTCTGGTAGCGTTTATTATTGATCCGAATTCACCGTATAGCGAGTTCGAGAAACCGAAACGTAAATCGCTTGTACCAACTTATGGTCCTGTGTTTAAAGGCAGATGATGCACCAAAATGCAGAAAGGAAACTATGACTGCTCATCATCTTCTGATTAAAACAGCAGTTAAACAACCTGCACATCGCAGACCCTTCTGGATTGTAAATCAGTCTGCGATTTTTAATGATTTTATTGAGCAATTCGAGAAAAAACATGATTACCTTGCTGTTTTGACCGACGCGCAGGATGCGACAGAAATTTCACTGCATACTTTTTTCGAACTCAAAGTGGATGCAATCGAACATTTTACAGATCCCTTTTTACCTGCATTTTACATGGGTCTTGGAGGAATTTTCAATAAGCGTGAAATTCTGCTTAATCGTCCTATTCGCAGCACTTCACAGGTTGACAACCTGAAAATACCGGATTTTGACACCGAGCTTGGATTCATAACAGAGACTATCCGCAATCTCCGGGCACAATCATATGATGTACCCGTTATCAGCACATGTGCCGGTCCGTTTTCATTAACATCATTTCTCATCGAAGGGAATATTTCAAAGGATATTCCTTTTGCGAAAGCGGTTCTGTATTCTCAAGAAGCAGCATTCAATCGGCTTTTAGACAAAATTACAGGTTTTGTGAAAACTTCCATCCTTTCGCAAATCGATGCTGGTGCCGAAGCAATCTGCATTCACGACCCACTTGCATCAACATTATCATTTGAAATTTTCGACAGATTATACAAACCAATACTTGCTTCCTTGGTCACAGATACCAGACATGATGCAATCCCGATAATTTATAGTGCTGAGAACGTTCACGGATATCTTGATTTACTCATAAATGTCGGTTTCGATGTAATTGCATTGGATTTCAGAAGCTCAATTAATCAAATTCTAGAAAAAACTGACAGCAAAACGTCATTTCAAGGCAATTTTGACCCTTTTCTTCTTCTAGGTACATCTGAATCAATACAAGCCAATAGTATAAATCATCTGCACAATCTCGGTAGAACTCATGGATTTATCGGAACTTTCAGCGGAAATATCCCATCATATATTCCTTATGCCAACCTGAAGCTTTTTGTTCGCAAATTCCAGGAACTTTCAAGCGGGTATGCAACGCAATAGGAGTGAAAATGTTTGCTGCTGATCTTTTCAGCTGGATTATCAATGACAAAATCGGTGGTATGCCCAAACCTGATTGTTTCGGCACCCTTGAAAATAATCTTGCAGAATTGAAATCCCGATTCAAAATCGGCGTTATTGTTAATTTAACAGAGGAAAATCTCGATAATTTCACGATAAAAAATGCTGGTTTAAAATATTATCACATACCAATTGCCGAATTCTCGCCACCAACAATGCAGCAATTATTCAAATTCAAGAAGATTTACGAAACTGAAACTGCACCAATTGCTGTTCATTGCTTGGCTGGCATGGGTAGAACTGGCACAATCCTGGCAACTGCACTTGTTCTCGAAGGATATCTTCCAGAATCCGCAATTAATAAGGTTC